>CALLLL010000062.1 GCA_938082445.1 uncultured bacterium | reverse complement strand
CAGCACAACCGGACGAATTGTAAACATTGTATATACCCCCATCGACATCCTCCCCTCTCCCCAAAAACAAACCATTAACAAAAAACAAGCGCGAGAACTAGCTTTAGACGCTATCGATCGAAGTGACATTTACGATCAAGTCCGACCTCATAATGGCAACAATACAGCCTATAACGTGAATAGAAATATTCCCCTCAATTCGATAACTGCAATCATTACCACCCCAAATGCATCTAATTACTTATCCCCCGAAGATGAAAAATCCATAGAAATCTTGTCGCCCCTTGAATCTCGGTATTGTTGGAAAGTACCCATCAACTATAAATTCTATGTCTTTAATATCAGCGATTTAAAAACGCCTACTTCCATCAGAAACGATGTAGAGCATGTATATATTGATCAGGAAACAGGTCAAGTAATCCGCTAATCTTAGTTCAATTTATACCCACAGGCATTGAAAAACACCCCCACAATACATCACAATTAACATTCGTACAACAGCATTGAACCGGAGAACCACACATGTCCAAAAAATGGAAAGTCGCGGGAATTGATTTCTCGCATATGCACATGGGCGATAACCTCAAATACGCCTTTGACCACCCCGACGTCGACATCGCAGGCATTTGCCACCACGAGCGCGAGCCGATGGAATCGTCCATCAAAAATTTCGATATTTCCGAAGACCGCGTCTTCACCGATTATAAGGAATGCCTCGAACAAACCAAACCCGACATTATTATTCTGTGTTCCGCCACGGCACGCCACGCTGAGTCCGTCGAGCAAGTCGCCCCCTATGGCGCCCACATCATGGTCGAAAAACCCTTCGCCAGTTCACTCGCCGAAGCCGACCGTATGGTGGCCGCCATTTCCGACAATCAACAATTAATCATCAACTGGCCGCTTATGTGGGTGCCTGTATACATCACCACCAAGCGCATGATCGACGAAGGCCTCATCGGCGATGTTCTCGAAGTTCATACCTATGGCGGTAACCGCGGACCCCTTTATCACGTGGATGCGAAAGCCGAAACGTCTCCCGAATATGTCGCCGAACAAAAACCAAAAAGCTGGTTTTATAAAGCAGCCGAAGGCGGCGGTTCTCTCCTCGACTATATCGGCTACGGCACAACCCTTGGCACCTGGTACCAAGGCGGCCGAGCCCCCATCGAAGTCACCTCGACGTGGGATGAACCTGAAGGTTTGGAAGTAGACGAACACTCCATCACCGTTGCCCGCTATGCCCACGGCCTTTCCAAATTTGAAACGCGCTGGGGCACCTTCACCGACCCATGGATAATTCAACCTCAACCCAAATGCGGCTTTGTTATCGTCGGCACCGACGGCACCATCGCCAGTTACGATTACGAACCTACTTTACGGATGCAAACCCGTGAAAAACCAGAAGGCTTCACGGTCGATGTCGATCCCCTCGAGGCCCCTAATCAAAACCCTATCCAATACTTGATCCACTGCCTCGAAAATGATCAACCTATCGAAGGCCCCTTGTCCACCGAAATTTCCCGTACAGGGCAACAAATCGTGGACACCGCATTCCAAAGCGCCAAAGAAAAACGTACCTTGCCTTTGATGCAATAAAGGAATTGTATGGACACCGAAGACACTGGATACGGCAAAAGCGACATCATCAACTCAGGCGCCATAGACGCGCCTGAGTTTCCCTATCTACCCAAGCTCCCCAAAAGCTACCGCCCTAAAATTGGTCTCATTGGCTGTGGGGGCATCAGCGAATATCACTTGCAAGCCTACGTTGATCTCGGACTCGATGTCGTTGCCCTCTGCAGCCGTGACATCAGCAAAGCCGAAGCCCATCGCGATCGCTTTTACCCCGATGCCCAAGTCTTTGATGACTATCACGAACTCCTTAAGTGCCAGAACATCGATATCATCGACGCCACACCTCATCCACCGGAACGTGTGGCCATTATCGAAGACTCGTTACGCGCTTGTAAACATGTCTTATCCCAAAAGCCTTTCGTGTTGGACCTTGAAGTAGGCGAAGGCCTCGTCACACTCGCTCGAGAACAAAATTGCCTACTTGCTGTTAATCAAAACGGACGATGGGCACCCCATTTCAGCTACATGCGTCACGTCATTGCTGCCGGATGCATCGGCGAAGTGTCTCACCTAAGCCTATCCATGCAATGGGACCACTCTTGGACCGCTGACACGCCCTTCGACGATCTCAAACATTTACTGCTCTACGATTTTGCCGTGCATTGGTTCGACATCTGTACCGTATTCTTCGGCAATCAAGACGCGCTCAGTGTAAGCGCACAGCTCAAGAAGTCACCCCAACATAAAAACAAGTCCCCCATGATCGCCAGCATCATCATCGACTATCCATCCGGTCAAGCCTGTCTCAATTTTAATGGCCACGTCATCTTCGGACAACAAGATCAATTGACCGTATCCGGCGACAAAGGGACCCTGCGCAGTACCGGACCCAGCCTAAGCGAACAAACCGTCACCCTCTCCAATACCGACGGCCATGCCACACCCGACCTCCAAGGCGACTGGTTCACCAACGGCTTCCAGGGCACTATGAGCGAACTCTGTTGCGCCATAGAAGAAGAGCGCCAGCCAAACCACTCCGCCCAGAACAATCTACGAACCCTAGCCCTCACATACGCCGCTCTCGCCTCCGCCGACGACGAAGGCCTTCCTAAAATTCCCGGTGAAGTTCGGCAAGCGTCTACTTGAGCTCACGATGTCTTAACGAAGAATTAAATGCAATGCTGCAAGTTTTTTTCTTACCCAATATCTTCCCGATTAATAGCCTTTTCCGATTCCTCAGCAGCCTCCAGTAGTAGTTCACCCAACTCTTGAGCTTGTTCAACACTCAATCGCATAGGTGTCATCTGAAAAGAAAATGGCGTTGTAGTAACCAACTCTATTCCTACTGATTGTTCTACACTTTCTTGCTTGGGTACTAATTTGTGCACTCTAAATTTTGTTTTTATCAGCCATAGCTCCCTAGCGCCCACTTCTCCAATATGTACTGAATCCTTCATTCCACGCATACTACCACGATACCCCTTCTTGAATAATACTCTATAAAGGATTAACACAAATATAATTAGGAAAAGAATTGGAATGATATAACTAGGCATCATGTGCTCCCATACACTTTTTAATTCATAAATCCGAATACCACTTACGCAGTATACCCAAGCTATAGTAAACATACACCTTAGCTCAGTACCCGTCAACTAAACACCCATTGTTTCCCATATCCACCTTTCCCACTCCAGCCCGTCGTATGCAACGCTCGTGCCCAAGTCTATAGGGCAGGAACCCGGTGGGGACCGGGTGGTGTATGTGGTTGAAAGAATTTATTCGTATTAATACGTGTCTTGACATTGAATACAAGAGGAGTCAAAATGATTTTTTAATCAGTGCCTAGAATGATGGAGGAAATGACACGTGAAAACCCTTGTGTGTTTAGTCATAAGTTTGCTGATTTCAGGGGAGGCTTTTTCTCAATCAAAGAAAAACAATCGTCCCAATATCGTCCTCATCATGGCGGACGATATGGGCTATTCCGACATTGGTTCCTACGGCGGTGAGATTCAAACGCCCAACCTCGATCAATTGGCCAACGACGGAATGCGCTTTTCTCAATTCTACAACGCCTCCATCTGCGGAACGACACGCGCCTCTTTAATGACAGGCCTGTACCATCATCAAGTCGGCGTGATGACCTGGAACGGTATCCGTAATAATCAATGCCTCAACATCGGCGAAGCCCTGCAAACCGCGGGATACCGCACCATGATGATCGGAAAGTGGACCGACGACATTTCGCCCAGCTACAAAGGGTTTGATCGTTCCTTTGGTTCCTTAGCCAATGCAGGCCCCACGAACTATTTTAAGATGAACAACACCGACGAGTATTTCTTGGATAAATCGGTGTACACCATTCCCGAGGAAGGCTTTTTCAAGACGGATTACTACACCGACTATGCCGTTGAGTTTTTGGAAGAGGCTTCCACATTAGACCAGCCTTTTTTTCTTTATGTCGCCTACCTAGCTCCGCACTGGCCCTTGCATGCCAAAGAAAAAGACATTGCCAAGTATCGCCAACTGTATTTAGAACAAGGTTGGGATCGCTTAAGGGATGAGCGCTTTAAACGCATTCAAACGATGGGACTTTTACCTGATTCTCCCCGACTCCCCCGCGATGAACGAGTTCCCGAATGGAGCTCCGCTGAACACAAAGAATGGGAAGCCGAACGCATGTCAGTGTATGCAGCCCAAGTCGATTGCATGGACCAAAACATCGGTCGCATTTTGGATGCCCTTAAGGAAACAGGGCAAGAAGACAACACCGTCATCATGTTCTTGTCGGACAACGGCGCCACCGACATTTACCCCAAAGCGAGAAAAGACGGGACTTTTTATTTAGACAAAGAGGGCTCCACATGGCGAACAGATGGTACACGAACACTCCCCGTCGTACCCGGTGTCATGCCCGGCCCAGCTGACACCTTTGGCGGCTACGGTCCCGAATGGGCACATCTCAGCAACACACCTACACGGGGCTATAAAATTGCCAGTTACGAAGGCGGTATCATCACCCCCTTCATCGTGAAGTGGCCAGGTAAAATACCCAAACCCGGTCAGATTACCCAACAAGTAGGCCATATCATCGATGTAATGCCGACTTGCCTGGAGATCGCGAATGGACAATACCCCTCACAGTATAAAGACAGAGCGATTTTACCCGTTGAGGGAAAAAGTTTAGTACCCATTTTCGAAGGCAAAACGCGTAAAGGGCATGAAGCCCTCTTCTGGGAACTCCTCGGTTACCGCGCGGTACGCAAGGGTGACTGGAAACTCATTTCCCACAAGCACAAACCTTGGGAATTGTATAATCTCAAAACCGATCGAGGCGAGACCAATGACCTTGCAAATCAATATCCAGACACCGTTCTCGAATTGACCGCTCTTTATACTGCATGGGCCAAACGATGCAATGCTGAAGTATAAAAAAATGGCCACAAGCGTATGCTCATGGCCATTAATAAAAACATATGCAGCGGTAGCTACTTAGAGCGTCAAGTTATCCTGAATACTCTTAACCGCTTTTTCGATATCTTCTTTATGCCCAAAGGCACTCAGGCGGAAGTAGCCTTCACCACTAGGACCAAATCCTGAACCCGGGGTTCCAACGACATGGGTTTCATTGAGCAATTTATCAAAGAATTCCCAGGAGCTGAGACCGTTTGGAGTCTTTAACCACACATAAGGCGCGTTCACACCACCGAAGCAGGTAATGCCCATGCCTTCAAGTGCTTCCAGAATGAGTTTCGCATTGGCCATATAATACGAAACCAGTTCCTGACACTCTTTCTGGCCTTGTTCGCTCATGACCGCTAAACCACCATATTGAACAACGTTGGATGCGCCATTGAACATCGTACATTGACGACGCAACCAGAGCTTATTGACTTGTCCAGGCTCCGAGTCTTCTACCACTAAGCTTTGCGGAACTACGGTCCAACCCAATCGCACACCGGTGAAGCCCGCTTCTTTGGAGAAGCTGTTGATCTCGATGGCGCAGTCTTTGGCACCTTCGACTTCATAGATAGAACGCGGTAAACGCGGGTCAGAGATGAATGCTGCATAAGCCGCATCAAAGATGATTACCGCTTTGTGTTCAAGCGCATAATCCACAAACTCTTTCAACTGGTGAATGGTTGCAACGGCACCAGTAGGGTTATTAGGAGAACACAAGTAAATGAGATCAACCTTCCCCTCAGGCAATGCGGGAAAGAATCCATTTTCCTCGGTGCAGTTCATGTACACCAAGCCCTGGTATTGACCCTCGACGCCTTCGCCAGTGCGAGCGCCAATTACATTACTGTCGACATATACTGGATAGGCAGGATCTTGAACTGCCACAACATTATCGACGCCGAAGATAGACTGAATGTTCGCGGAGTCAGACTTTGCACCATCGCTTACAAAAATTTCATCATCGGCCAAAGTCACGCCATAGGATTCATATCGTTTGGCAATGGCCGAGCGCAATTCGCCAAAGCCTTGCTCATCACCGTAACCAGTATAGGTATCTACATTGGCAAGTTTATCCACTCCAGTGTGCAGACCGTCTATGATAGCTGGGCTCAGAGCTTCGGTTGTATTCCCGATGCCGAGCCGCATGACCTGTGCATCAGGGTTTGCTGCCGTGAATTCACGGGTCCGTTTAGCGATTTCGGGAAACAAATAGCCCGCTTGCAATTTGCCGTAATGTGCATTTACTGTTGCCATGTATCGTAGATCTCCATAAAGGGGTTTATATTCAAGGGATTTCCGCAACGGAAGAGGTATTTTACGCGATATTGGTGGGATGGGTCTAGTTTTTGGCGAGTGTTGAGTTGGGGGTTAGAATGGTATACTCTTTTTGAGTTCTGGGGAGTTGTTATGAACGATGCAAAACAGATAGTTGTTTGGGGATGC
>CALLLL010000061.1 GCA_938082445.1 uncultured bacterium | reverse complement strand
TAAAACTACCCGATGAGTCGCTTGGTTCAACCGGCCCTGGAATGTTGAAGTGGTCTTTTGTACGCTACCAGTTAGCGGGAAACTGCTGTAAATATTCCCGTCTTTGACATTGAGAACTAACAAGGCATCGGATGTAGGAGGGATAAGCATGCTAATATCCCCGTTGGTCGTTTTAATATCAAAGTCACCCAAAACACCTTCCAAAGCAATTATCCGTATATCGCCGCCAGTATTCCGTGCAAATACAGATGAACGCGGTGTATCGATAGTAATTTTTCCAGAATTACTTTCGAGATGCAAGTCCCCTTCCACTTGCTTCGCGCGGATGGTTCCCCCGACCGTATGGGCTTTTATATCCCCATTGCCACCATGAATATCGATGTCGCCCGAATGGTTTGTCAATATACCACCTGCAGTGGCATTTAACATTAGAATGGTCCCTTTTTGCTGCGAAATGGTAACAGGCGCTTCAGCGCGCTGTACAACAGTCTCGCCATCGGCATTGTTGATTTCGATCGGCATAGACATTGGATATTGAATCGTAAGATTCACCTGATAATCTTTTATACCCAAACCTACCAAATCACCTTCAGTATACGTTTTTAAATGAATGGTTTTATCTTTTTCCTCACGCATCCAACGTAATGCCTCTAATGCATCTTCCGCTTTCTTAATATCTTGAACACGTACAACACGCTCAACTTCCAAGTGTATGGTCTCGCTATTTTCTACCCCTTCTAAAATAATCTCGCCGCCTATAGAATCGATATGAAGTTGACGCTCGGGAGCAACAGAAATAGTCGTTGATTCTGATTGCTTAAACGGCTTAGCATCTTCAATCACTGCCGTTTCGATTATCGGCTTTGACGACTGTGTTTTGATAGTGATATCACCAAATGTAGTATTGAGCTCAATGCGTTGAGATGAATCTTTAATGCCAGTATGCGCAATGTGGGTGCGACCCAACAGTTGTCGTTGCAAAGGCAGTCCGGTAGTTATTTCCCCAAAATCAGCAGTAGCAAATATATACGAATTAGGGTTTTCGGCAAGCACCAATTCAATTGGTCCATTATTACAACTTGCAGAAATATCGACTGCATCGCCCAACTTATCCAGCTCAACACTTCCTAAATAATTATTGAGAATAATTTGCCCGTTGATGTCACTTAACTTTGCCTTGGTACCACGTAAAAAGAATATCCCACCATTATTAATGTTCTTAGCTTCTAATGGATATTCTCCCTTGGCACGCACATTTACTTTTCCACTCAGATCTGAAAGATAAATTCCTCCAAAGCTAACATCCACAATTACATCACCCGAGATGCCATTGACGTAACAATCACCAAAAACATTTTGCGCTGTTACCGAAATTTTGGAGGGTACTGTAATAAAGAGTTCAACCTCATAGCCCCCAATCGCTGCGCTGGCTTGTACATCAGGAAAAATAGACTCTAAATTGATCTGGTTGCCTTCTTTGACTGCTTCAATCATGATGGATTGGGCAAAGTGCTCAGCCAAAGACATGTTTTTCGCCCCCACTTTAATAATGGCTTGAAGGCTTACAATGGGATTATCCCAGGTGGAAATACGAATAGCCCCGCCAAACTTATGGGAAACGGATAAATTTGTTTGGGCATCCACTTGAAAGATTTGATCAAATTGGCGATTGAACACCACCATGCCTGTAAGATCTACACCACCCAATTCTCGCGTAGCTGCTTTTTTTTGGGCAGAGGCAACAGAAGTGCATCCCAATACTAGGATCAAAAAAAACGCCAAGACCAAATGTCTGGCGTATGTACTTTGTTGTAATTTCATTGATTGGTTATCGGCTATCTTCCATATACACTTTTAGATAAGTATCATCACGCACTTCTTGAGTCGTTACGATAGTATCATATGCACGCTTTAAGGCGGGATTGTGCTCAAGCGCTTGCAGAGCCATGTCGATATCTTCCCCATAAAAATCAAGTGCACGCATTTGCTCGCGTTCACGATCGGTCATAGGATACTTAACCGATGATGCTTGCACTGCAGGAGCAACCAGTTTTTCAACAGGGGTAGATTGCGCAACAGGCTCGTAACGCTTGGTCATTTCTTCAATTGTTTTTTCGGCTTCCGCTTCCAATTCGATTTTTTGAAGTGTCGCCGTTTCCTGAGTGGGTTCTGGCTGTACCACAGGTTGTTGTTGATTGATATATCCCAATCCAACAGTAGCTACAAACAATACACTTGCCGCGAGTGCTCCTGTACGAACCCAAGCACCAAATTTACCCGTACGGGGAGATTGTTTGGCCGCCAATAAAATAGAAGCCGTCAAATCGCCCATAGGCTCAATTTCTTCAACTTCATTCACGACGCTCAAACTAGAACGAATATCCTCTACTTTAGCCTTACATGATGCACACGTCTGGATATGCACAAAAACTTCACCCTTTAATAGGGTTTGGCTATCGACTAAGCTTTCAGCATAGCTAAGCAAAGCTTGGCTATCGGGATGGTATTTAGATGTAAATGGAGATTTCACTGATATTTAACCTCACCTTAATCTACGTATTCACGAAATTTTTCGAGATGTGGACGAAGTCCGCGTTCTGCTCGGACAACACGTGACTTAGCAGTTCCAACCGGAACCCCTGTAATCTCGGATATCTCGTTATAAGACATGTCTTGGAATCGACGCAGGATAAATGCTTCACGTTGGTGAGCCGGTAAATGTTCCAACGCATCGTTGATGGCTCGTGAAATTTCACCACGTTTATAGAGACCAAGTGTATCGGCCTTCTCGTCCTTGACATGCTCTAAAGGGTGGAATGTGGAACCGTTAGAATCGCTACTGGTAAAAGTAGAAAATATACTCATCAATACCGGACGACGTTTGCGGCGCAACCATTCCTTGGACACCATATTTGATGCTATGGTGTATAAGTACGTTGTAAATTTAGCGGTTGGCTGATATCGCTTGGTGTTTTTTACCAAGGCAATAAATACTTCTTGTGTAATTTCTTCAGCTACCTGACGGTTTTGCACCATACGGTAAACGTAATTTAAAATTTGCTTTTGGTGACGCTGGACAAGAAGCTCGAATGCTTCATCTGAGCCTTGGCAATGCTCCAACATCAACTGCTCACTACTTAAACTATCTAGTGAGTGAATATCACCCTGTTCAAGTACTCGCAAATGCGAAACTTGCAGAGACGATGTATGTTTATCGGTCTGTTCTCCCATATCGCCTACTCCAGCCTCCCTTTGGTCACCCATTGTACATAGAGAGTATATCCCGGGGGTGACTAAAAAGTTCCCCTATTGTTGGTTATTTTTTCAAGACCAGTATATCACAAGTTCTAATTACTTCAAAATCTTAGGGTTACGCATATGAACCCGTGCTTCATCATAAGAAATATACCCATCTGCATACAACTTTTGAATACTACGATCCATTGTAATCATACCCTCTTTAGTCCCTGTTTCCAGGGCACTTTGCACTTGGTGGGTTTTTCCTTCACGAATCAGGTTACAAATCGCAGTGTTGGCTTTGAGTAATTCTACTGCCATTACTCGGCCCTCATCGTCTTCACGAGGTAATAAACGCTGTGAAATGATGGCTTCTAGCACCATGGATAGCTGAAAACGCACTTGTTGCTGCGATTCTGCGGGAAACACGTCAATAATCCGATCAACTGTTTGAATCGCATCATTGGTGTGCAGGGTAGCAAACACTAAGTGCCCTGTTTCCGCGGCTCGTAACGCAGCTGAGATCGTTTCTAAGTCACGCATTTCCCCAATTTGAATGATATCGGGGTCTTGACGAAGGACATATTTAAGCGCATCAATAAAGCTGTGGGTATCGCTCCCCACTTCTCGTTGGTCCATGATGCAATGTTTATGCTGATGAACATATTCAATGGGGTCTTCTACAGTCACCACGTGACAGGCTCGGGTATCGTTAATCAGATCAAGGATAGCGGCCTGTGTAGTTGTTTTACCGTGCCCTGTAGGGCCTGTCACCAAAATAAGGCCTTGCTTCTTGTTAGCCAATTCAGTAATAAATTCTGGCAAGCCTAAGTCTTCCCAATGGGGGATATCTTCCGGAATGGGACGAAATGCACCGGTTACAGCATTTTTTTGGAGGAAAATATTGACACGAAAACGGTAGTTACGACTGGTCTGCAGGGAGAAATCCAACTCTTTATCGGTTTCAAATCGCTCAACCTGTTCATCACTTAATAAACCATAAATCAACTTTTTCGATGATTCTGGAGTAAGAGACTCGCTTTTGGTACGCATTAACTGGCCATTTACCCGAAGTACAGGTGGGGCTCCAGAACTGATGAGAAGGTCAGAAGCATTCTCTTTGATGACCAAATCGAAAAGCATTTTCATGTCCATGTAACTATATCCCCTTAAATAAAAGATTAAAGATTCCAATATAATAGGAAAAGTGTACCATAAAACTACACTTATCAACTATTTATTTGGGAAAAAATGAGGAATTTTGGGAGAATTGAGGGGTAAGTTCAGCAATATGAGTAAAAATCTACTAAATGCCGTAAATTTTGACTTCTTCTTCCAATTGAACACCATGCTCCGTGTAAACGGTTTCTTTACACAATTGGATTAGCTCAAGAATATCAGAACTCGTCGCATTCTGGTCATTAACG
>CALLLL010000060.1 GCA_938082445.1 uncultured bacterium | reverse complement strand
CTTTTTCAGCGTGAATCACCGTAGCGCCTGCGCCATCGCCAAAGAGGATAGAGGTGTCGCGGTAATCCCAATCCATGTATTTACTAATAACATCTGCACCGACGAGTAGGATAGTTTTATACATTCCGGATTCGATAAACGCGTTAGCAGTCGCTAAGCCACAAATGTAGCCGGAACAAGCCGCGTTGACGTCGAAGGAAGGAATGTGTTTACAGCCGAGCATGCCTTGTAAAATATTTCCTGAGGCCGGGAAAAATTGGTCGGGAGTGACGGTACAAAAAACGATGGCATCAAGATCTTGTGCGCTGATGCCGGCATTGTCCAACGCCATTTTAGATGCATGGTAGGCGAGATCGGCACTTCCTTTACCTTCCGGCGCCATGTGACGGCGCTCAATACCCGTACGCTTACGGATCCATTCATCGTTGGTGTCGCAAAGCTTTTCACAGTCGGCATTGGTGAGGACTGCTTCTGGAAGGTACATACCTGTACCGATGATACGAGACTTAAACATGCAAACGGCTCCTTAATTAAAGCGTTGTGTGAGGGTATTCTTATTGAGGTTTACCAGCGGATAATGGCGGATGCCCAGGTGAGTCCTGCGCCGAATGCGGCGACTAAAATGATATCGCCCTTTTTGACACGCCCATCTTTATAGGCATGGTCCAAAGCGATGGGGATGCTGGCTGCGGTGGTGTTTCCTGTGTATTCGATGGTCAAGGCAACTTTCTCGGGGTCAATCCCCATGCGTTGCCCTGCAGCTTCGATTATACGTTTATTGGCTTGGTGTGGAACGAATAAATCTACATCGTCCATGGTCAAGCCAGTAGCGTCCAAAGCTTCTTGGCAT
Organism: uncultured bacterium; assembly: GCA_938082445.1. Classification (GTDB taxonomy): domain Bacteria; phylum Hydrogenedentota; class Hydrogenedentia; order Hydrogenedentales; genus DTSJ01. Next base: position 12,002 of record CALLLL010000060.1, on the reverse strand, counting down.
ACGCTTACAAATTTAACGACAGCACGTTTAAATAATTCCGTACCGTTCATATGAATTTTATATCCATCTTTATCAAAATTGTCCATGGTGAAAATTTCACGTGAACCGCCGCGGGGTAAATGCAGGATTTCGTAGGAAGAACCATCTGAACCCAAATGCGTGGTCATCACTTGTGAAGAATCCTCATCACTATCAGAGGCCGTCAACACCATGGCGCCAGCACCGTCAGCAAAAAGAATGGCAGTGTCACGGTTATGCCATAGCATACGGTTACTTTGCACTTCAGCACCGATCAGGAGGACATTGTTATATTTACCTGAACAAATTAAACTATCGGCCACCGCGAGCCCATTCACAAACCCTGAGCAAGCTGCATTGACATCGAATGCAGCGGCATTGGTTGCACCGAGTTTACCTTGTAATATACTGGCGCTCCCCGGGGCCAATTGGTCAGGCGTGATTGTACAGAATACAATAATATCAACCTCTTCAGGTGTTATTCCGGCCATTTCCAAGGCTTCTTGGGCAGCAGGAAGGGCGAGATCGGAAGAGCCTTGACCGGGTTCAATGATATGGCGAGACTTGATACCAGTACGTTTTTGAATCCACTCGTCGGTGGTATCGCATTTTTCTTCAATGTCTTTATTGGTTAGGATGTTTTTAGGCAAATGACTTCCGATGCCAATTACACGTGCTTGCTTCATGCAAAACTCCCCTAAAATTGATTTTGGTGTGAATCTGGAGATTATATTGTAAAGCGGCTAACAATTCAAGTTCAGGCTAACGAATTCCTAATATGGAGCCGATATAGTAGGACAAGAGACCAATGGGGATTGAGGTCAAATCCATCCTCAAACCGTGAATTTGACAGTCCTGTTTACATGAGCATACAATATGGACATTAAACGGGGGCTGAAGAGTTTCGTTTCAGGTTGCATGCATTATGAAAACATCAATTACACAAATAGTCGATAAGATCGTTCAGAAATTACAAGAAAACACCAATTCTGTGCCTTCTGAAGCGGGGATTCGTAATTGGTTGTGCAAGCAAGGCTATTCGGCCAGCGACGTGGATGAAGCCTTAAATGAGCTCAAACCGCAGTTGGAATCGATGAATTCGCAGAGTGTTCCGTTGCATACACGCGTCTTGTCTCCCTATGAGTCCTTCCTTTTAACAACGGAAGCCAAATCAGCATTAATGCGTTTGGAATTATATGGCTTAATTGGAATGGCGGAACGCGAAATACTGTTGGAACGCCTAGAACAATATGAAGGCGAGATTGATTTGGGGGGGCTTGAATATGTACTCTCCACTCACATTTGTGTGGGATACGATGTCGCACACCAACAAATTATGTATCAAGTGTTGGATGGAAGTGAAGGATATTTCCACTAATAATTAGCTCGTCAGATTGAATTTTTTATGACGCCCCATTGTTATAATGAGGCGTTCTTCTTTAATAAAGGGAGTGGATAGTCAATGCCGAAGTATTTGGTGGTCGTAGAGTCTCCGGCCAAAGCGAAAACAATCAAGAAATTTCTCGGTTCGAATTATTCCGTGAAGGCCTGTTTTGGTGCTGTACGTGATTTACCCAAGAGTTCATTGGGTGTCGATGTCGACAATAATTTTGAGCCTAAATATGTAGCCCTGCGTGAAGAAACAAATCGCAAAGCTTTAAAAGATATTAAGGATCGTGCAGCCAAAGTAGACAAAATCCTTATCGCATCTGACCCCGACCGCGAAGGGGAAGCCATTGCATGGCATGTTGCCGAAATCCTGAAAAACTTTAAGAAAACATCTGAAAAACCAACCAGTCGAATTGTCTTTAATGAAATTACGAAAGACAACGTGAAAGAAGCCGTAAAAAATCCGCGTGAAGTGGACTATAATTTGGTGGATGCTCAACAAGCGCGCCGTGTAATTGACCGCCTTGTAGGTTACAAGATCAGTCCTTTACTTGGTTGGGTTGTGCGTAAAGGTCTTAGCGCAGGCCGTGTTCAGTCCGTTGCAGTTCGTATGGTGGTGGACCGTGAAAATGAAATCCGTGCTTTTATTCCAGAAGAATATTGGAGTATGGATGCACAATTTTTAACACCACGCAGCGATGCGTTTACCGCTAAATTGCATTCGAGAAATGGCGAATCAATTGCTGTGGGTAAAGCTGGACAAATCAAATCGCAAGAAGACGCCGATGCTGTATTGGCGGCACTCAATAGTGCTGATTATTCAGTCGGATCGGTGAAGCGCAAAGAAGTGAAGCGTCGTCCAGCACCGCCATTTATTACCAGTACATTGCAACAAGATGCCTCGCGAAAATTGGGGATGAGCACTGCGCAAACAATGGCGATTGCGCAACAGCTGTACCAAGGGATCAATATTGGTGATTCTGAAGGGCAAGTCGGGTTGATTACTTATATGCGTACGGACTCCTTACGTTTATCCGACGAAGCACTCAGCTCAGCGCGTGGGTATATTAAAGAAAAATTCGGTGACGAAATGTTACCTGAAAAACCCAATATGTACCGTAATAAGAAAAACGCCCAAGACGCTCACGAAGCCATTCGTCCGACTTCAGCATTCCATTCGCCCGACAGCTTGGCGCAATATCTAAATGAAGATCAACGTAAGTTGTACACTTTAATATGGAAGCGTTTTATCGCAAGCCAAATGCCCCCAGCCATTATGGACCAAACCACGGTCGATATTCCGGTGAATGAGTACTTGTTCCGTGCGACGGGTTCCATCATGAAATTCCAAGGGTTTACCAAGCTGTATCAGGAAGCCAAAGATGAAGACGATAAGAATGGCGACACCTCTGGTTTATTACCGGAAATAAACGAAGCGGAAAATTTGGATTTGAAAGAACTCAAGCCTGAGCAACATTTCACCAAACCACCGCCACGCTATTCCGAAGCCTCATTGGTTCGGGCCATGGAAGAAAACGGTATTGGTCGTCCTAGTACCTATGCGCCCACGATTCGTACCATATTGAGTCGAATGTATGTAGAAAAGATTAGCGGTCGTTTAGTTCCCACCGAGCTAGGGGAAGATGTGAATAAATGGCTGGTGAAAAATTTCCCGGATATCTTGTCGGTCGATTTTACGGCCCGTTTGGAAGACAATTTAGATAATGTCGAAGAAGGGACTGCCGATTGGCGTTCGTTGACAGGTAATTTTTATGAACCCTTCGCAGTAGACTTAAAAGCCACTGAAGAACGAATGGTGGCTGAACTCGTTGGGGACGATCCACGTTGTCCAGAATGTGATTCGCCGTGCATATTGAAACAAAGTTGGTTTGGTATGTTTATGGGCTGTACCAAGGAAGAGTGTAAAGGCGTCATCCGAATCAACCGCACACCGCCTGAGCCGACCGACGAAATTTGTGATCAATGTAAAGCCCCAATGGTGATTCGTACAGGACGATTTGGACGCTTCATGTCGTGTTCTACTTATCCCAAATGTGACTTTGTCATTACCCTGGATAAAGATGGCAATAAATTGCCACCGAAACTTCCACCACGTAAAACAGATGAAGAATGTTCTAAGTGTAAAAAAGGCATGATGCTTATTCGCACAAGTCGTCGTGGAGAAGAATTCTACGGTTGTGAACGCTATCCTAAATGCCGCAATACACGTCCTATGGAATTGAATCTGAGCTGCTGCGAAGAGAAGTGTGATGGCGAGATTGATCACATCCGAAAAGGTCGCCGTCGTGCTATTGGCTGTAATAAGTGCGATTTCGAAGCTTTTGGAAACGTAGACAAAGAAACGGCCTGTGAGAAATGCGGCAATTCTTGGACCCTAGTGAAAAACAAAACCAAGACTCGCCCAAAGACCCGTACGTGTCCGAAATCTACCTGTGCGCATGTAGTCGAAGAGATAGAAGCCGAAGAGAGCGAGTAGACATGGATTGCATTGCTTGCATCTTTAGTTAAAGAAAGTTTGCTGCACCATGACCCGTTTACCCATAGACTCTTTTATCAACTACCTCCAAGCCGAACGGGGCTTTTCCGAGCATACGGTGAAAGCCTATGTTCGCGATGTTGAGCAATTCAGTGGTTATCTGACAACTGGCCCTCAGGGCATGGATTACGAAAAAAACGATCAGGGCGTTGCATTGGATATGAAGGCCTTGGCGCGAGCCGATCGCAATGATATTCGCGCATATCTGGGACACATTCAAACGCTGGGAGGGACTCCACGTACATCAGCCCGTAAACTGGCCTCCATCCGTGCGGCCTATAAATTTTTTGTGCGCACCGGAGCGTTAAGTGACAATCCAGCTTTGGCAGTGAAGTCTCCTAAAATTCCACGCGACTTGCCGGATGTGTTAAGCATCGAAGAAGTCACGGCCATTCTCGAAGCCCCTGATCAGGGTACAGCATTGGGGGCACGCGATCGTGCCTTGTTGGAGACCTTATATTCAGCCGGAATTCGTGCTTCGGAATTGGCAGCGTTAACCATTCAAGATATCGATTTTATTAGTGCGACTATCCGCGTATTGGGGAAACGTAACAAAGAACGCATTGCTCAACTTGGTTCGTATTCGGTGGATGCATTAAATGCCTACTTCAAGGTGCGTAGTGAACTCAATCAACCGAGTCACACGGTGGCATTTGTGAATTTTCGTGGTGGGCCATTGACCACGCGCAGTGTACAACGGGTGGTGGAGAAATATGTACGCCAAGTATTGCCTGGGCGCACCGAGGTGTCGCCGCATACTTTTCGTCATAGTTTCGCCACTCACATGCTGGATGCGGGGGCGGACTTGCGCGTGATTCAGGAATTGCTGGGGCACGAAAGTTTATCCACAACCCAAATTTATACACACATCAGTATTGATCGCCTTAAAGAGGTATATCATCAATCACATCCGCATGCCTAAGGGAAACGAGAAGGAAGCTATGAACACAATCACGATTTATCACAATCCACGATGCAGTAAAAGTCGTCAAACACTTGCGCTGTTGGAAGAAAACGGGGTGAGTCCCAAAGTTCTTGAGTATTTGAAAAGCCCTGTAGATAAGACCACATTAAAAGATATGTTGGATAAACTTGGCATGTCAGCGCATGAAATTGTTCGCACAAAGGAAGCGGAGTATGCGGAGGCGGGACTGAGTGCGAATAGTACTGAGAATGAAGTGATTACGGCACTTATACAGTATCCAAAATTGCTTGAACGGCCCATTGTCGTCACTGACACACATGCCGCGATTGGACGTCCACCGGAGAATGTGTTAGCGTTGTTGTAGTCAGTCGAGGAGTGTGAATGGTTTTATCGGGTCTACATAAATTTCTGGTCACGTGCAGCATCGGAATGATGCTGAGTAGTTTTAGTGCCATTGCCCCATCCGAAGAGATTGATATTGATGCAGTGTTACTCGAAATCGAAACTGCAACGAAACGAAAAACACCCAATTTTTTCTTTTCGTGTGTAAAAAATATCGAAAATAAAACCAATGAAGATGTGAAGAAATGGGCATCCAAAGTAGAATTTACTGGAAATGAATATGGGTATTTCAAAAAGGTTGAAGAGGATACCCATTTGCCTGGGGGAGGCAACAGTGACGTGTTAGTGGGTGAACGAATGTTCTATTCAACACCCGATTTTTATCTTGAATTCAAAAAAGACGCTGACCAGGTTCAGTTGTTTAAGCATACTAATCCTGTACAAACTTCGCCTTATTGGGAAAATATCTATAGAAATATCGGCTTGTCGTATCATCTCCTCAATGACGATAATGTAGAAATCCAAAGCTGCAAAAAAGTCAGTATTCAAAATGAAAAAGTAATTCGTATTGAATATACGAGAAATACTATTGGGCGTAGAACAGAATTTACCATTCTAACGGTGTTGCCTGAACAGGGGTATCGTATTAAAAGTGAATACGTTTTTATTGGTGGAATACTAAGACGAGTGTTGCGATTTGAAGGCTATGAAGAAAAAGCGCCTGGTGATTGGGTACCTCTGAAAATGTCTCGTATTAGTTACCCTGCTCGTTACAATAATGAGCATTTGGAGGAAATTTTTTCGTCAAAAAATTGGGGGCAGTTGGACAATGTAGATTTGGGGACGATTAACACTACGTCGAGCTATTCAACTGTGCATAGTGAAATACAATTTAATTTTTTAGATACTCTCGATATCAACGAACTCGACTTCGTGATAGAAAAGGGGATTACAGTCTATAAAGAAGACGTTGGTCAGTTTATTTTGTCACGCTATTTCGAACTCCCTAGAGATGTTAAAGCATCACAAGTCTTAAAAGAAGTACACCCATTTTCCTTTCGTCGAATTGGTTTTTTACTGAGTCAGATGAAAGTGTTGTTAATACTTGTTACGGCACTGTATATAGGTATGATTATATTATCGCGTTTTGTGCACACGCCTAAAACAAGCCCTGAAATTGTTTTACATGAAGAATCGAATAGCTCTTAAGGAGAATACTCATGGAATTTAGCGAAGTAGTACACAATCGACGAAGTGTGAAATCGTATGATATCGGCCATTCTATTTCCGAAGAGGAGTTAACGTCCATCTTTGAAGAAGTGGTCCTGACACCGAGTGCTTTTAATTTACAGCATTGGGCTTTTGTAGTAGTACGGGGTGCGGAAAGGCAAGAAGCCTTTAAAGAGATCGCTTGGGGGCAACCTCAAGTGGCAGCAGCTTCAGCGGCAATTTTGGTGTGTGCAAAGTTGGATGCATGGGCCGATGCTCCTGCGATATTTGCGCATACACCTAAAGAAGTCCAAGAGCGGTCTATTCCTATGATTACAGACTTCTATCAAGGTAAAGAGCAGTTGTGTCGCGATGAAGCCATACGTTCTGCTTCTATGGCTGCAATGAGCCTGATGTATGCGGCCAAGAACAGAGGCTATGCTACAGGCCCAATGATTGGCTTTGATCAAGCAGCAGCAGCGGAGTTTTGTGAGTTACCAGAAAATATTGTTCCGGTCATGCTCGTGGTCCTTGGTAAAGAAGACAAAGCACCGCGTGATCGTGAGCCACGCCGTTCGCTAAGCGAAGTGGTCAAGCTTGAATCGTATACCGGCAATGGGTTGGGCGGCTAATTTAGAGGGTATTCAATACGTTAAATACCAAGGCAGCTGTAATGCCCCCCGCAATGGGACCCAAGACGGGAATCCATGCATACGCCCACTTGCTACTCCCTTTGTTGGGGAAGGGAAAGAGTGCATGCAAAAGGCGAGGACCAAAGTCACGCGCGGGGTTCAGTGAAAAGGCTGTAAGTCCACCATAGCCCAGACCGATGGTGCAAATGATCATGCCAATGATAATGGGATTCAGTCCTTGGCCCAATAGGTATTGCACCGCTTCAGTACTTTCTGCACTATCCACCATGGCAATATCGACATTGGCGACTAGGGAGAAAATCCCAAAAAGCAACAGGAATGTCGCAGTAAATTCGGCAAGGAAATTGAAGACCGGGCGATCGATAGCAGGCGCTGTTGCGAATACACCCAGTACAGTATCCGTATCTTCAGTTTCAGCGAAATGGGGATAAAAGACAATGGCTACAACCAAGGCTCCGAAGAACGCACCGAGTACTTGGGCCACTATAAAGCCTGGGACCATGGCCCATTCAAAGCTACCATTTATCGCCATGGCAAGAGTTACAGCCGGGTTAATGTGTGCGGGACACATACGGCCAACTATGAACACGCATAAAGCAACAGTAAGCCCCCATCCAACGCAGACCGCAAGCCAACCGCCATTCTCACCCATGGATTTGCGTAAAGACAGGTTAGCGTTGATGGCGTGTCCAAAGATAATGAGGAGAGCCGTTCCGATAAATTCACCGAGGTATTCAATCATTAGGGGATGTATTTCATGGTTGATTTAAGGCTTACTATCCAATCGGCAATGAGTTGTGCACATTGCTCGGCATCTTTGAGAGAGACCATTTCTACGGGAGAGTGCATGTAACGATTCGGAACGCCAATTAGCGCTGTAGCTACGCCACCACGACTAAGTTGCATCGCATTGGCATCGGTACCGGTTCCGCGCGGTGCCGCTTCCATTTGATACGGCATTTTCTTTTTCTTGGCAACATTCACCAATTGCTTGGCTAAGATAGGGTTCATGTTCGGCCCGCGGTGCAGGATTGGTCCACCATCGAGTTCGAAGTATCCGTAGCGTTTGGAATCCACATCAGGGTGGTCGGTCGCATGCGATACATCGACGGCGATACCCACATCAGGGTTGCAATCGAATGCGGATGTCGTGGCGCCGCGTAGTCCAATTTCTTCTTGTACCGTGGTTACGCAGTAAACAGCACAGTCGATTTTCTTTTTGGCGATCAGGCGCATGGCTTCAGTGATGACAAATGCACCGATACGGTCATCCATCGCACGAGCCACTACACGGCCATTGTTCAATTCGATGTATCCAACATCGATTGTGGCGGGATCACCAATAGCCACGGATTTCTCCGCATCTTTTTTACTGGTCGCACCAATATCAATCCAAAGTTGGTGGATTTTCATCGGCTTTCCGCGATCGGCTGCATCGGTTAAGTGTATGGCCCGACGGCCAATGACACCGGTTACATCGCCTTTTTCAGTGTGTACTTGTACGCGCTGTCCGTCGAGCACGGAAGGGTCTATGCCACCGATGGGGAGGAAACCCAGAAAACCGTCATTGTCGATATGGTTGACCATAAGAGCGATTTCGTCCACGTGGCCTGCCAGCATAACGCGGAGTTTGCCCTTGGGGTTGCGGACGGCGTATTGGTTGCCATGCACGTCTTTATAAACTTCATCTACATAAGGAGATACATAAGACTTAACCACTTTTTGAATTTTAGATTCAAAGCCGGAGGGGCTTGGGGTAGACAGTAATTTTTTCAGGTAGGTCAGTGACTCTTTGCGCATGGTGGATTCCTTGGTAAGGGGATAATATATAGTTTAAATGTTAGTATACCGTTAGCGACTACCTACTTGGCAATTTTTCGATAACGAGCGCGACGGTTTTCAAAGAGTTTGCTGCCGAGTTCTTTTTGGCGCCACTCTTCGTATTCACGGTAATTGCCTTCGAACCAGCGAACATTGTCGCCTTCAAAGACCAGCAGGTGAGTACAGATACGATCCAGGAAGAAGCGATCGTGACTAATAACCATGGCGCAGCCGGAATAGTTCATCAAGCCTTCTTCCAATAAACGCAGTGTATTAACGTCCAAGTCATTGGTCGGTTCATCGAGCAGTAATAGGTTGCCGCCTTCTTTAAGGAGCTTGGCTAAGTTACAGCGGTTGCGTTCCCCACCGGAGAGTTGATTGGCCATTTTTTGTTGGTCCGCGCCCTTGAATCCGAAGCGGGAGAGGTATTGGCGAACAGGGACGAATTTGGTTCCGACCTTTACTTCGTCAGCGCCACCGCCGATTTCATCCACAAGACTGATGTCGCCTTCGATATGACTGCGTTCTTGATCCACATAGGACGTCAATACCGTTTCACCAATGGTGACAGTTCCAGCATCAGGCGTTTCGTCACCAACTATCATTCGCATGAGTGTGGTTTTACCGGTTCCGTTGGGGCCAATAACGCCAACAAGGGCGCCTTTAGGCATTTTAAAGGTGAGGTCCTCGAAGAGTACTTTACCGTCATAGGCTTTGGACACACCATCGAATTCGATTACCTTAGAGCCTAGTTCTGGTCCGGGGGCAATTTGGATGCTGGTACCTTCATTACTTTGTTCGGCCGATTCTTTGGCCAACAGTTGCTCATAATTGGCGATACGATCGCGACTCATTTCTTGACGCTCTTGATTGTTCATGCGAATCCAGCGCAATTCATGATCAAGGGCTTTCGCGCGCGGAGAGTTTTTCTTTTCTTGCTCCGCCATCTTATTGAGTTTTTGTTCCAGCCACGTGGAGTAGTTGCCTTCCCAAGGCACGCCGTGTCCACCATCGATTTCGAGAATCCACTTAGTGATGTTATCAAGGAAATAGCGATCGTGTGTGACGACGATGACACAGCCTGGGTAGTCGCGCAATTGGACTTCAAGCCAATCGACCGTTTCAGCATCTAAATGGTTTGTCGGCTCATCAAGCAGAAGGAGATCGGGTTGTTCCAGCAATGACTTGCATAAAGCGACGCGACGTTTTTCACCACCACTCATGTTTTTGATGAGTTGGTCGTCCTCGGGTAAGCATAAGGCCTCACCGGCTTGATTGAGTTTTGTGTCTAAATTCCACGCATCGGCGGCATCGAGTTTATCTTGAAGGTCACCCATTCTATCCAAAGCAGCCTGCATTTCATCGTCGGAAAGCTCCTCCGCCAATTTCATACTGACTTCTTCAAATTCTTTGAGCTGGGCTACAGTTTCCGCAAAAGCTTCCTCAAGTACTTGGCGAGTTGTTTTTTCAGGGTCCATAAGGGGTTCCTGGGGGACAAATCCGGCCTCAAACCCCTTGGAAATCCACGCTTCTCCCTCAAATTCAGTCAATTCGCCGGCCATAATCTTCAAGATGGTGGATTTACCAGAGCCGTTTTCACCGACAATCCCTATTTTGGCACCGGGGAAAAAGCTTAAATATATATCCTTTAACACATGGTTTTTACCGTAATGCACGTTCAAATCCTGCATGTGGTAAATAAATTGCTCAGCCATCAAAAACACTCCATTTATGGTTGGTACAGCCCTAAAAACGTCATTATACGCTAGCGGTAGCGTTAACTCCAACTGCGAATTGTTTATAAAAGGTTAAAAAAACATATGGGATATAATAGTATTTGCAAAACTATCACATCGTTGTTATAATCGAATTCGGTTTTAAAAGTAGAAAATGGTTGGTTATATTCGATCCCGTTTTTATGGCTGCGAGAACCAATTGTTTAGATAAATTTTAATGATTGGAATGCATCTCGGGGGGGATGAATAGATTATGAGTAAAATTTTGAACATGCAATCACCAAATATTGTCGACGTCATTGAGCCTACTGCGAGGTGTAAAGAGCGTTTCACCTCTTGGGGGACTGCGCGTACCGACGACAATATTGCTGAAGCAGGGATTGATGAGCTTCACCCCGGGTATATTTTGGGACGTACCCGTCCACGTTTTCATCTACTTTTGTATACCCTTAAAGGTCAAGGGCAAGTTTATACGCCCAATCAGGTGCGTTTAGTTGAAAAGGGAGACCTATTGGTTGTTCCTGCACGGGTTACATTTGGGTATATTCCTCACGAAAACCCATGGAAACTGATGTGGGTACATTTACCGGATAACCGGTTTTGGGCCAAAGTTAAAGGCAGTGAGATTAAAGTTAACCCGACCATATTGACCGATTATATGGAACGAGCAGTGGAAGGGTATTTCTCTGAAGCCCATCGTGATGGTGAAACAGCCCAAGAAGCGGCTAAATTATATAGCGATTTAATATCAGTCTATGTTGAGCGCGAATTAAGTCATGAGCGCTTACTGGACGAAGAACCCATTTATGAACAGTTGGATAGACTCTGGGATACGGTTCGTAAAGATTTGGGCTATCCATGGACTGTGGAAGCGCTTGCAAAAGAAATGGGCATGTCAGCGCCTCACTTGTATCGTGTCGTGAAATCCAAAATAAACATGTCACCGATGCAAAAAGTGACTCAGTTACGAATGGACTATGCGCAAGAGTGGTTAATGCTCTACGATCAACCCATTCGAAACCTCGCCGAGCAAGTTGGTTATGTGAACGAATTTGCCTTCGCAACAGCGTTCAAGCGGTTTTCCGGTGACTCCCCTGGGAAGTTTCGTAAGCGCCGATAAGTTTTTGGATAAGCGAAATAAGCAATATTATTCTGGCTTTAACTCTTCTGCTATTTGGGCATATTTTTGAGCTTTTTCTTTTTCTCCAATTTTAGTAAGAAATTGGGCATAGGCATTATTTGAACGAAAACTAGATTCTTTTGCGATTACTTGCTCATGTAGTTCTTTTATCAAATCATTCGAGTCCCCATATGTAGCGACATGAATCCTGTACTCTAAATTTCTAACATGG
>CALLLL010000059.1 GCA_938082445.1 uncultured bacterium | reverse complement strand
GATTTATACAACCAAGGAAAACTAAACCCTCAGCAAGCCTATTTCTGGGGCTCTAAAGAATCAGAAGAACTTTACGACCTTGAAAAAGATCCCGATGAAGTAATCAACCTCGTCAACAGCGCCAAACATCAAAAGATCCTCAAGCGCATGCGTGCCGATTTAATCAATCTACAAAATCAATACAAAGATGTTGGTCTGGTGCCCGAAGCCGACATGCTTACTCTGCATGCAACCGACCGCACTCCCTATGAAGTGGCTCAGGACAATACTACTTTCAACATCACCCGAGTCAATGCAATTGCACATCGTTCAACTGCCACCACCTTTGACGAAAATCTGATCCCTTTTTTATTTGATGCCGATCCAACTATCCGTTACTGGGTAACCACTGGACTACTCATTCATCATGCATCAATAGCTGATCTTCCCATGGATGATATTCGCAACCTTCTGAACGATCCCTCACCCGCTGTTCGAATTGTCGCCGCAGAACTACTTATAAAAACCGGCAATGAAGACGACATTAAAAATGCACTCGCTCTTCTGGCCAAACTCAGCAACCCAAACAAGCAACACCCCATCACCGCAGCCTTTGCACTCAACGCAGTCGACTACGTTGGCGAAGCTGCACACCCCATTTACGAAAAACTCAAAAAATTTCCCACTAAACAAACCAAATCATCAAGAACACAAAAATACGCCCCGCGTATGCTTGATTTAATTCTTGCAGACAAACAATAACCAAAAATAAAGAACAGGTACCCATGTACAAATCACTTCATCACCCCCTATCTAGACTAATCACCATTCTATGCCTATTTGCAGTTCCAGCATGGGCTCAAGATTCAACCGATTCTATAGCTGTAGAAGTCAGTGATACTGTAGCCCAACCAGTAGTCACCCCCGACGCACGTATTGCGTCTCCACGCGACACCATGAACACATTCCTCAAAGGCGCTAACAGCGAAGCGGAGAATGGCTTAGAAGACGCTATTCTTACCCTTGATTTAAGCGAAGTATCTGATTCATTGAAAATTGATATTGGCGAACCCATCGTCTTTCGTCTTAAAGCCATCCTGGATCGTCATGACATCATTGACCCCGAAAAATATCCAAATAAAGCAGACAGTACCAATCCATTTATAGTGCTCAAAAATCCTGCAGGGAAAGGCCAAGACATAGAAATTATCCCCATTCTTCTAGAAGGCAGTGCGCTACCGGAATGGAAATTTTCAAAGGATTCACTCGATATTCTCGATGAACTCTGGGACACCCACTATAAAGACCTCGACCGCGTAGCAGGACTCGAAACTCCGGAAAAGAAACTCCTTTCCCTCACCATCCGCGATTGGACTGCTGAAAACGTCCCTTACCTCATGAACGCCCCCTTCATATTTGAAAATTGGAAATGGTTAGGTATGTTCATTTCCATCCTACTCGGAATGATCATCAGTCGAATCATTTCAGCCATTCTCATCCGAATGGTTCGACGCATATTCCGTGAAGAAAAAATGAAGCTAGACGAAAAGCTCGAACGCGGATTTATACGCCCTGTGCGCATCGGAATCATGGCGTGGGTTTGGTGGCTCGCAATCAAGCCCCTCATGCTTCCCGAAGCGGCCCTATCCCCACTCAAGACAGTCATTATTACCATCTCCTCCTCCGCATTCGTGTGGGCCATCTACCGTCTAGTCGACATTATCGGTAGTTACATCAGCGAAAAAGCCCGCAAGACCGAAAATAAATACGACGATCTCGTCGTACCCCTCATCGTACGTTCCCTAAAAATATTCGTCGTATTCATCGGATTCATTTTTGTTTGCCAAATGAATAAATGGGAATACCAAACGGCATTAGCCGGATTCGGTCTTGTTGGTATGGCCACAGCGCTTGCCGCACAAGACACTCTCGGTAACGTATTCGGGTCAATTACCGTTCTCGTAGACCGTCCATTCCAAATCGGTGACTGGATACAAATTGGTGATGTCGACGGCAGCGTCGAATCCGTTGGCATTCGCAGTACCCGCGTACGTACCTTCTACAATTCAATCGTCACCGTACCAAACTCAACCTTAACCAATGCCATTGTCGATAACTATGGCGCTCGAAAATACCGTCGATTAAAAATGAATGTCGGGGTGACTTACGATACACCGCCCGAAAAAATTGAAGCCTTCTGCGAAGGTATCCGAGAGCTCATTCGTCAACATCCCTACACCCGTAAAGACTACTTCCATGTCTATTTAAACACCATGGGAGATTCATCCCTCAATATCCTGCTCTACTGTTTCCATGAATGCCCCGATTGGTCAACCGAGCTGCGCGAACGTCATCGCCTACTGCTTGACATCATTCGTCTTGCGCAATCCATGGGGGTAGAATTTGCCTTCCCTACCAGCACGCTCTATATGCAAGCACAAGCTGGAGATCCAGAAGGCGTGGTGTCCATCGAACAAAACAAAGCGCTCGAAGAAGGGCGACGCTTAGCATCCGAAATTGTATACGAACACCTCGGGAAAAACACTACACCCCCACCCCCCGTTACCTTCGATGCTCCTCCCGGATCAGTGGATAACGATGGAGAATAGTCCCAATTACTTAGTATCCATAAAGTCCTGAAACGAATCAGTCTGGATTAGCATCTCAGCCAAGGCTTCATACCCCGCAGGTATAGGGTGGCTAGCATCGGCATACAAAGCACTCGCTAAAGGCCTTGGTGCTGCATAAGCAAGCTCTTGCTCTTCAAGCCAAGTAATCATATAGTCTTCATACACTTGATACTCGGCTCGATTCGCGTCATTCAATAAATGCTTATTGAATGGACCAAATAAAACAAAGACTTCGTTACCTCTGGATTGTAAAGTTTCTACAGCACGTTTAAAATACGCCCACTGCAAAGAGTCTTTAGGAGCCACCCAGGAAAAATTCTGTAACACTTCGCTCTTATCCATCCAGGGAATGGGCGCACTAGGTGCTTCATTCAAAGGCATAGGCATTTCCAACGATAGTGCACTCAATGGATTCCTTGTAGGATTAGCCATAGTCCATGCCGGTAAATCCTGTTGCCCAAAATACGCAATCCGAAAATGCGTATTTAACTGAAACAACGGTATGTGATGGGTAATCGCAATACTCATACGATTTACCGTTGATTCACGATAAATGGGTAATTTTTCCAAAAACTGCGGCACCAATCGTGGGTGATTAAACCGCATCGGTTTACCTATCTGTAAATCACGCCGAGGTGAAGTCATCCACAGCGGATTATAATTTAAAATCACTTTGCGATCGCTAAATGCAT
Organism: uncultured bacterium; assembly: GCA_938082445.1. Lineage (GTDB taxonomy): Bacteria > Hydrogenedentota > Hydrogenedentia > Hydrogenedentales > DTSJ01. The sequence continues at coordinate 4,496 of CALLLL010000059.1, read as the reverse complement.
CCCCATAATGCTCCACCAATCCAGATAAGGCGACGGGATGAATTCCATTGACCCCTAAATTGGCAAACTCAATATCACTTTGCAAAGAATTCAACGCATGAGACAAAGTTTCATCAGGCTTTACATACTGCCCCCAAATCACCGAATCTCCAATCATAGGGATAACGTCTGTAGGATGTCGAGTTGTATCTGCAAATTGCTCATATACCCAATAATCATCACTCAACGTCGACGGAACACGGTAATCCTCAACCAGCGTCCAGCCCTCTAGGTGGGACCACATTCCGGGAATACCTACCGCACACAGCACCATAATCATTGCAATAATGACCCATTGGCGCAATGACAAACGAATAGCGTTGGCCCCAAATGGAGCCTCATCTACATCATCATGCTCTATGTCGAAACGTTGATCACGCATTACACCATCCTAAAACTGAAAATAAATAAAAGCTTGCTCATTGGCTGAAGAAAATAACACCACACATAAAAGCATAATCACCACCAAAGCCATCTTTACAGGGGCAAATTCCAGCACCTTCTTTGCCTTAGACTCATATACAAATTGATAAGTCCAAATAGAGGCAATCATGAATAGTGCCACCCAAGGATAAGCCGGATCACTTAGCCAACTCGTCGAGAAAATTCGTGTCACAATTAACCACGCTTCCCCAACATCGGCAGCCCGAAAGAAAATCCACGTAAATGTTACAAAGCCAAATACCATCAACTGTTTGATAAATTTCGGTACGTACTCACGATAGAACTCACTCTGCTCCAATTCACGAGTGGCCATCCGACCCAACGCATGCAATACACCCCAAATAATAAAGGTCCATGCGGCCCCGTGCCACAATCCGGATATCACCATCGTCAAAAAGATATTGCCATACATCGCAAAGGTTCCCTTGCGATTTCCGCCCAAGGGAATATACACATAATCTCGGAACCACGTGGACAAACTAATATGCCAACGAGACCAAAAATCACCAAGATCCTGCGCCAAATACGGATTCTTAAAATTGAGCATCAAGTCATAGCCCATCATTCGAGCCACACCCCGCGCCATATCGGTATACCCACTAAAATCAAAATAGATCTGCCAGGCAAAAGCAAAGGTCGCCAACAATAAAGCACTTGCCTGAGCCTCACCAGGACTTGCATAAACCTGATCAACATACAATGCCAAATAATCAGCCATCACCGCTTTTTTAAATAGTCCGACAACAAACAAAGACAACCCATCAGATACATGCTTTTGAGTAACTCTTGGTTGAGAAGCCAATTGCGGCAATAAATGACTCGCCCGTTCGATAGGGCCAGCCACCAGTTGCGGAAAGAATGAAACAAAGGTCGCATACCGTAACCAGCTCAATTCCCGATCTATTAGTCCCCGGTAATAATCGATGGTGTAACTCATCGATTGAAAAACAAAAAAGGAGATACCAACCGGCAACGTAATATCCGGGGTGCTAAACGCAAATCCAGCCCCTACAGTTTCTAACAAGGCATTTAAATTGTCTGTGACAAATTGTCCATACTTGAAAAATCCAAGTAAAAAGAGATTATTAAAAACACTAATAAACAACCACATTTTTTGACGTGAACTTTTCGCCATTCGCGATACCACGAAAAAATCCAAAGTCGTCGAATACGCTATAAGCAATAAATATAACGGGTTCCACCAGCCATAGAACACATACGATGCTAGAAACAACCAAGGCCCACGAAAACGGGTGTTTCGTATTAATAGAAACACCCCATAAACGATCAGGAAGAATATAAAAAAAGGCCAAGTATGAAAAAGCATAAGGTTATTGAGGCGTTGCCTCCCCATCCGTTACCCGACGTACACAACGAAATCCATAAGCATCATACCCGAAGCATACATCAGCCAATCCAGGGGCTTCACTGAAGCGTGCAGAAGAGCGACACATACCTTCATCACTATCCCAATTACCGCCACGTAATACACGTTCATCTCCAGCCCCATCGTTTTTGGGGTTATCGGAAGAGCTCTTACCATAGAAGTCATCGTTATAAGTATCGTTGCACCATTCAGAAACATTTCCATGCATATCATACAATCCCCAAGCATTAGGCTTCTTTGTTCCCACAGGCTGAGGGGATTTTGCTGAATTAACTTCATACCAAAAATGCTCTTTCAATGAAGCATCCGAATCACCAAAAGAATACGCAGTTGTAGAACCCGCACGGCATGCGTACTCCCACTCAGCTTCTGTCGGCAATCGATAGCCATTGGCAGAATAATCGCACTCCATCGTTTCGAGGTTATAACAAGGCGTTAAGCCTTCACGTTGTGAACGCATATTGCAATACTTAATCGCTGCAAACCAACCCAATTGTTCCACAGGTTGTTTAGGGTTTTTATGCTTGGATGTGTTTGTTCCCATCAATGCCGTATACGAAGCTTGAGTAACTTCATAAGCGTCCATCATAAAAGCATCGATGCGTACCGTATGGGCTGGCGCTTCATCATACTCACCCCGATTGTCACCCATGGTAAATTCACCCGCAGGTATAGATACCATAGGCAATTCACCAGCTATGGATTCCACAACAGGAGTAGAGACCTCAAGAGTGCCTTCTGTACCAGGAGATGAAGTTTTTTCAACGCTACACCCAAGGGTAGAAAGCAGCAATGTTAAACCATAAACGAAATGACGCATTAAAATATCCTTAAAGTTAATCGTCTGCTTAGTGACGCGGGGCTTCATAGTTTACCGGTTTACTCAACACTTTTTTACAGCGTTCACGAACCAACTTGGCCAATTCAACCGTTTCAGGATCATTCGCCATAGCCATGGCAGCACGTTGACGCATGATCTTTACAGCTTGACGACACTCAGCCACCAATTCATCCTGATTATCACCAATTTCAACCATTTCAGCGGTCAGTTCTTTACACTTCGTGAGGGCATCACCACCACTATATCCAACTAACTTAGTGCGAAATTCACTAACAACCTCGCGTGCATAAGCAGGTGTTTTCATTCCAGGACGACGACGTTCAATCGCCTCATCAAGTAAAAAAAGCTGTTTTTCCATATCCTCTATAAACGCTTTGGGCGAATCGACTTTTTCCTTTTCCGCAGCTAAAAACAATCGAGTCTCACGTGAAAAACGTTCATACTCACCAATACGGCCACGAATCATTTGAATAAAATCAGTTACATCATCCAGATTTTGAAGCACTTCGGCTCGTTTACTGGTTTGCTGATTCGAAGAATAAATATCATTCAAATTGTCCCGCACAGTACACGTCGGCAATCCTTTAAATTCTTGACCCTGTCCCTCAACATCCAATATATACTCACACGGTCCCTGACCTAAAGTTGATGTTATCAAATCCGTAATCGTAAATTTATCTACAGGAGTATCGGCTTCACGATTAATCGGATAAATAATTGCTGGCCCGCGAAAATGGGGTCGATATTTTGATTCGCTAATATTACTCGTTCCTGACAACGCCTGAAGATAACCAGCGCCATTTATATCAATCCAGCAAGGATACAAATAACGTCCCATGACCGGAGTAATCCGCATGCGTGCATGACGACCGCTCCACCAATCCTGATCAGACCACTCATCCCCACTGCTTTCAAAAATATTGGTTTTGCGGAATTTACCATCCTCCATTTCCACAATCATTTCCCAGCTATCGGTCAATTTATCCATGCGTTGCCAATCCACACGCCAAACAGCTGAATACGGTTGTGACCACTCCAAAGCAATCTCTGTGTCACTATCCAAACGTCCAATATAACGCTCATGCCAAATGTCGGGTTCAGACAAAATAGCTACCCAGACATTACCATCATCACCATACGCGATTTCAGACTGCTCAATCACCCGCTCACCATTAAGTTCACCCAACGTTACTTGGGCTTCCTGCTCACGATCTTCCCAGATAGACATGACAATGGCATTACCGCGATCCACCATATGCATTAAAAAATGTTCACTCGGCAACTCAGCTTCATCCGTCTCAACATCCGCAGCATGAATCACAATATCATCTGCAAAAAAGTCAGGCATGACGACATGTTCGGTCGGCGCAACGACCGATAAAGTCTTCGTGTCATGCATTGCAGCCGTTTTTACAAAAGCTTGCCCCACATTCAATTCAACGTTAATCCCGAGTTGCTCACCGCTTTCCCCCGTATAGATCGCGTCAATCACAACAAGACTATCGTTATTCTCTACAATACTTAACTGAGAAAATATTTTTGCTTTACTAGCCCCCTTAGGTACTAAGGTACTCTGCAACACAGGGCCAGAAGAATCAATAGAGTACAATTCCACCCCATGGCCCGATTGGCGAATTACCACAATAATTTTATCGTTATGAAAAACAGTATCCCCGCCAAAAGAATACGCCAATGCCGATTCAGGCACAGATTTCCAGCCACCCAAATCCGCAAAGGACTCAGTGCTCAATTGTTGGCTATTACCCACGTTTGAATCGTATAAAT
>CALLLL010000058.1 GCA_938082445.1 uncultured bacterium | reverse complement strand
TGAAATCCCTCTACGGCATTACTATAGTTGATAAAAACTGGATTTTAAATACTATTCAGTGTTTTTTAGGGGGAATTACGTGTTCAAAAATCTAATTGTAAGTATAGTTTTTATTGGGGCTATTTTTTGTAATCCAAATGCCAATGCCCAAGATGAATTAGGCTTTTTTATTGAAATCCAAAAAGCGCCTACGGCTAACCTCTCGAATCAACCTACAGAAGAAACGGTTGTGCGTAGCCGAAGTGTGATTGCAAATCCCAATAAGTTCCCCAATGCAACACGTAAGCCTGGATATATATTACCGTTAAACGTCTTTCCTGATTGTGAAATCGAAGTGGTGCTGGATACATTGGAAAAGCGTGGTGAAGAGGATTTTACCTGGACTGGTTTCGTTGGTAATGAAGGCGATGGCGGGAGTGCAACGATCGTTCTTAAAGGGGACATCATGGTCGGGAATATTCGATCCGAAAACGATGGGTATTACCAAATACGCATGGATGCTGCTGGTGATATGGTTGTTCGTGAAATCGATGAAGCCAAATTTGCGCAATGCGATACTGAAGATACAGACTCAATCGACGCTCCTTCACTTCCCAAACCATTTTTCCAATTGGATGCAGAAGATTCGAGTGACATATTTGATGTGATGGTTATCTACACCCCTGCAGCTCGAGTTGCCGCCGGGGGAACTGCAGCGATGGAGGCCTTGATCAATTTAGCGGTTGCCGAAACCAATACAGCCTTTACGGAAAGTGCCATCAATTCACAAGTTCGTTTAGTACACCAACAAGAGCTTACCTATACCGAAATCAGTTCGGCCACAGATTTAACCTCTTTAAGAGGAAACGGTGATGGTGTACTTGATACGGTCCATACTTTACGCAATACCTATGGAGCAGACTTGGTATCCTTATTTGCAGATTATAGTGGAACAACCTGTGGGCGTGCTTCAGTAATGACGACGTTGTCTTCAGGCTTTGAATCATCTGCATTTAGTGTGGTCTCATATGATTGTGCGACAGGGTACTTTAGTTTTGCTCATGAACTGGCTCATAATATGGGTTCTATGCATGCACAACCTGAATCTACTCAGGGAAGTGGTTTGTATGGCTATTCAATGGGGTGGCGCTGGAATGGTAATGCGCAACGCAGTATTATGGCGTATTCGCCTGGTACCCGGGTAGCGCGCTTTTCCAACCCTGATGTTTTGTACAATGGTTTTCCAACCGGGCAAACTTTAGGGCTATCAGATGAAGCCAATAACGCTTTAAGTATTAACAATGCTGCATCGACAATCGCCAATTGGCGAACGGCGGTCAATTTAAGTACTGTCACGCCTGAAACCGATTTGAGTTCTTCCGGGCCACAAGGGGGAATTATTTCTCCCGATACAGAAACCTATACCCTTTACAATCCAAGTGAGAGTAGTATTGATTGGAGTGCGAGTAAAACCGAAAATTGGTTAAGTCTCTCTGCAACAGGCGGCACCTTAGCCGCTGGTGCTTCAGTGGATATTGTGGTGTCAATTAATGAGAATGCTCAAGGGTTAGCGATGGGGGAACATAGCGATACTGTTAGTATCTACGATATCAGCAATGACTTACTTGCAATACGTACTGTGTCTTTAAATATCTTATCACCATTTATTGTATTACAATCGTACAGTAGTATTGATGTGCCCCTAAGCATTTCATCGAATACTGTAATTGAATCCACACTTCTGGTTCCTGAGTCATCCATCATTTCGGATGTGAATGTTACGTTGGATATAACGCATTCATGGGATTCAGATCTGGACGTGTCATTAGAGTCTCCTGATGGGACAGTGATTCAATTGTTTAGTGGAGTTGGTGGTTCGGGTGATAATTTTTCTGGAACAATTTTGGATGATGAAGCAGAAGGGTCTATTCAGTTTGGTTCAGCACCCTTTTTAGGTAGTTATCAGCCGGATGGAAGTTTGTCCGATGTCGATAGCGAGGATGCCATAGGGGAATGGACTTTGTTTGTGGCCGATTTGGCATCAGGGGATGAAGGAACGCTCAATAGTTGGAGTATCGAAATTGAAACCTCAAATCAGGGTGCCGTTGTTTACACGGATTTTGCTAATGATAGTGGCATCGAGAATGGTTCTGAATTTTCCCCTTGGAATACGCTTACAGAAGCCTTATCGGATGTAGATGAAGGCGGTATTATTAAATTGGTTGGGGATTCGGACGTCAACGCCACGACCGAAGCATTTACCGGGCCAGCACTGCTCGATGTGGCAGTGACACTTGAAGCTGAAAATGGGACAGTGCAAATAGGTGTGTCGCCATAATTGAGTGTTTATTATTTAGTGCTAAGGTTTTTCTTGCCGAATATAAATAAATGCTGAGAGGGCAAAAACTCGTGTAATTCAAGTAACTCAAAGCCTGCTGGGATCCACTCTTCTTTTACTTGTTTTACAGACATGCGGTGGTCAACTTTGATGTGTTTAGCTGAATTGCCATCTAGTCGATACTCCAAGAGGCATACTTTACCGGTAGATTTTAACGATTCATGCATCTTTTTGAGCATGATTTCCGGATCTTCAAATTCATGATATACATCGGCTAGGATAATCCAATCTACAGATTCTTTGGGAAGCCGGGGGTCATCAAATACACCCAGTATAGGGGAAATGTTGGTGATTTTATCTTTCTCACAATATTGATTGAAGTATGTCAGCATTTCAGGTTGTATATCCACGCCATACACCCAACCTGTAGGGGCAACTTTTTTTGCAATCTTGCGTGCATAGTAGCCAGTACCCACTCCGATGTCTGCAACGATATCGCCATCTTTGAGTTTCATGGCTTCCAATACTTTATACGGTTGCTCCTTCTCATCCCGGTCCTTTCGTTCTAGCCAATCAGCGCCTAAATAGCTCATCACTTGCGCAGGTACGCGCTCACGCTCGGGATGAGCATGCGGTGTTTTCCCGGATTTAGCATCCTCGGCAAATACGGGGCTTAGGGTCATGCATAGTATGAGACTTAGAGATTTAATTTTCATTGCTTTCTCCTGCGACTTCTTCAGTCGTTTCAGATACATTTTTTTCGTTGGCTGGATATAACCCTTCAGTTAATCCTAAATAAATCCCAGGATTCTCATTGAGCGATAATTCATTATCGCTCCATAGCCCTGTATATTCGCGCCCCAATACATCCAATACGAGCTCTTCGTCTTTCAACGTATATCGTCCGGGAGCGCCAGAAGGCATGGTCTCATCCAAATGACCGCCACGAACCACCAAGTGGTTTCCACGTTGAAACGAGAATGTAACATCACCTACTTGCCATGTGTGGCTTTCAAGTTCACCTTCGCCCAGATATTCAGGGAGTTTAACTTCTGGCGCGAATACGGGCGTGCTTGACAATGGCAAGGTGGGGGCTTCCACCGGTTCAATGCACCCGGTCAGAATCATCAGTAGCCCTATAAACACCACGCGTATCACCATGAAGACTCCCTCTTCTTATCTAGAAACTATATCATACAGACTTTCCCTTTTTCCTGATTGCTAAAGTCAGTATAATGGAACACATCATGCCTGAAGATTTATTCGAAAATGCTGCAGCCGATCGCTTGCGCAAAGAAGCCCCCCTCGCCCGCAGAGTTGCGCCGCGTACGCTGGATGAATTGTTGGGTCAGGAGCATATCCTCGCGCCTGGAAAAATGTTGCGTCGTGCCATTGAGGCCGATCGCATTACCTCACTTATAATTTTTGGACCTCCCGGATGTGGAAAAACGGCATTTGCCCGTATTATCGCCATGCGTACCCAAGCCAGTTTCCAAAACATTAACGCTGTAACGTCTGGGGTTAAAGAATTACGCGCACTTATTGCGGATGCCAAACAACGCCGCATTCATGAACGTAAGCGCACGATTCTGTTTGTGGATGAGATTCATCGTTTTAATAAAGCGCAGCAAGATGCACTTTTACCCGACGTTGAAAATGGAAATGTGATATTGATCGGCGCAACCACAGAGAACCCCTTTTTCTCTGTCATTGCACCTTTGTTGTCGCGCTCTCAACTGTTTGAGTTCAAACGCCTTGACGAAACAATACTGCTTGAGCTTTTAAAACGTTCGCTGGAGCACCCGGATCGCGGCTTGGCTGAATTTACTGTAACGGCAGAAGAAGATGCGCTCTTACACATAGCCACGTATGCCGAAGGCGATACGCGTCGAGCATTGAACGCGTTGGATATTGCTATGCTGACAACTGCGCCTGAAGGGGACTCCGTTCACATTACAGTGGATGTTGCAGTGGAATCGATTCAGAAAAAAATGCTGCATTACGATGGCACGGGGGATGCACATTATGACGCCGCTTCAGCTTTTATAAAATCTATGCGCGGAAGCAATCCCGATTCCGCAGTATACTGGATGGCACGCATGCTGGAAGCGGGAGATGACCCTCGGTTTGTGGCGCGCCGCATTTGTATTTGTGCTTCCGAAGATGTGGGGAATGCTGATCCGCAAGCGTTGATATTGGCGACGAGTGCTTGGCAAGCGTGCGAGTTTATTGGTTTACCTGAAGCACGGATTATTTTGTCACAAGCGGCGACTTATGTGGCCTGTGCTCCAAAGTCGAATGCGGCTTATAAGGCGATCAATGCAGCCCAGGTGGATGTGCGTGAGCGTAAGACGATTGAAGTCCCGAGTCATTTACAGGATGGGGGGCCGCAGGGGCATAAAATTGGCCGAGGGGTTGGCTACAACTATGCACATAATCATGATGATGGTTATGTGAGTCAAGATTATGGTGTACCTCGTGGTACTTATTATCAGCCCACTGAACGGGGGCACGAAGCTATTCAGCGACAACGAATGCAAGAACTTGATGAGCGAGATCAAGAATAATTATTTGCTGATTGGGGGGCGTTCCAAATAACGCACTTCGTACGCATGACCAGCAGATTGGCCCGCGGCCAATTGTTCTTCACGGGTGTGCATTATTAAATTAACTTGCTTTCGGTCAATCCCCCAAAATAATTCGATGGCGCTATATTGTGCAGGATTGAATTGTTGTGTGATTCCAAAATCAGAATCATGGTTATAATATGCAAATTCACCGCCCACTGCGGACTCGCGCAGTTCAGTCAACTGACTGATGGTAGGATTCGCGCCATCCCAACCATCATTGGCTTGTGCCCATTTTCCCATTGAATTTTTTACATACACACTCATAATATCAGGGTCAGAGGAGTGGGTGGCGGCATCGTATTCAGGGTGAACTTTAAAGGAATACATGCGCGGGCTTTGTGTGATAAATTGGGTTTCAAATCGCACGGCGTTTCGAGTAAAAAATATACTGCGTTCTACTATTGTGCCATCGGGGGTCGTGAGAGTGAGGACCGTTTTATCTTTACTGTGCTCAGTGACCTCGAATTCGGCAATTTCTTGTGCTAAGGGACCTTCACCTTCATTAACCCATTCTTCGTAACGGAAGCGATCAAAGGCTCGAGCGGCTTGAATGACATTTCTATTGGTTGGTTTGTAAGTCATTTCGACTACCTTGGCGTTGCTCCCAGGGATGAGCACCACCCGCCACAGATCATTTTCAATGGTTACAGAGGGCATTCCTGCAAATAATTTTTCCATCTGTTCAAGATAGATTTGGTTTGAGGTGTGTTCGGTCTCTTTAGAGACTTGGTATTTTTTAGTCAATGCGGCATATTGCTTGAGCAGAGTTGTGTCTAAGCCTTGTAGATCAGGCGTACTTATTCCATCTTGGTGAACTAACTTCATTGCCGCGCCACTGATGATAGCCCGGTATGCACAGAGCGAAGCTTTTTCTACACGTGCATGTATTGTTGAGTCTTCGGATGAGGCCAAGGCTTGTTGGAAGTAATTGAAAATGGTGCGTGCAGTATCCGGGGTGATCGCTAAAGAAGCTTCTGTAGGGAAGCAGTTTGGGTGAGCGCCTGAATCCTCTACCAGCGTATGATAATAACGAAGGTATTCAATGATTGCGGGAGCTGCTTCGCCGTAATGCAAACGGCAAAACTCCAGGGCTTCCTCCCAGCTGTCACGACCGGGTTTCCATAGGCAGCGGGACATCACATAGTTGCGTAAATCGCTTAACTCGGTGGAATAGCCATTGCCGGCTGCTTGCATAAATATTCCTTGGCCATTATTTTCACTGTAGTATTTGACCGTTTCACCGATACTACGTAAATTTGGGTAGGGGAGAAGGTAGCCTCTGAAATTGGTGTTGTAATGCCATATGAAAATATTTTTTGCTTTGGTTTTCCAGATATCCATGTCCTGACAAAACGCGGTGTTCAACTCGCAGTTAGGATCGTTGATGGGGTGGAGAGTGCAACACTCAATACTGCAAAGCTGAATCATGACATTGTCGCGTACGGTTAAATTTTTCGGAGGTTTTCGAGTGTACTGATAGGCATAGGTGCCGATGAATACATCTGGATAAACTTTGGCTACGCGTTCTGCAACAGCATTAACAAAAGCAATGGTGGCTCCGGCATGAGATTCTTCGCGTGCATCTACTGCAGCACAATTCTCGCAAGTACAAAATGAGAAATTGTCCATGTGAGCTACGTTAATGTTACGTGCCTGGGGATTTTTTTCGATTTCATTAAATACTGCTTCTGTGACCAAATCCAATACTTCTGGGTTTGTCATGCACAATTGCGGGCCGCCTCCATGCATGGAAAGTTTTCGTTCACCATCAACAAGTGCGTAGTATTCAGGGTGTTCTTTTCCATATTTTGAAGGTGGTAAAAGATAGGAGACGTTATGGCCTACCAAACGAAAGCCGGTACGTCCGCCGAACTTTGCTTCATCGGTCAGGGTGTTGGTGCGTATTCGTGTAGCGAAGGAAGGATTGCTGTTGGTTTCTCCGTAGTAAGACCAGCGAAAAGCAAATGTGGGTGTGTGCGTTTTTGTGCCTAGTGGGAGTATGCGAGCCTTGGCGTCTTCAGGGAAATAGGTATGATCTTTTGTGAGAAATCGCACTCCACACCATTCTTCGAAAAATTCATACACGCCATAAAGGGTGCCACGTGATCCTGTACCGTCAATAGATAAAGCACTTTGTTGGACCGAAATACGTAATGTTTCGTCATTGTCTTCCTCAAGAACTTCCAATGCTTCTGTAAATGCTACGGCCTTCGAGCCAATATAGATGGCGGATGCACCGTGGGGTACTCCTTCGAGGATAGGGAGTTTGTTTCCTGTAAGGCCTTCGAATAATGTCTGAAATTCTTGTGCGGCATACTGTTCACTTGCGCTGGCATCCTTAGAGCACACTATGGGCCATTTAGCCATATCCATCGGGCTGAGGGCCCATGAAAAATTTGTAGCGAGTAAAAGAATGCATGAAAATATGACAGTCTTTTGTAAAGACAGCATGAAGAATACTCCTAAACAATACGGGTTGTGATTGGGCCAATACTCTATGATTTAATCAGATGTACAGTTCAATTGCAAGTCATCGTGGTTGTGGTATCATAGCCTTATGAGCGAAGAAGAATCCCATGAACAATTACACGAAGCCCTAGTAGAACATTGGCGCTTACCTGAAGAAACTGTGCCGACGGAAGCAGCTTTACTCACGGCCCTTGCAGCGCGTGTGCAAGATTTGATGCTTCATCAACCTCAAAAACTAAGTACTGCTATGTATACGCTGGATATTTCAGAACTAAAATTCGAACGGGCGTTGACATTGCCTGATATTGAATCCCAAGCGGAAGCTATCGCGCAATTAATCATTGAGCGTGAAGCGCAAAAAGTAGAATCTTGGAATCGTTATCAAGCCCAAAAAGAAAACCAGCCGCTTAATATTCCTGAGAACTAAGCGACTGGTTGATGTGTAGATAGTTTATTGCGTGTTATTTAAACACGCCGCCTTCTTCGGCTAACTTTTTCAATAATGGTGCAGGCTTCCAACGATCGTCAGAGGCTTCAGCATCAAATGCACATACACGATCGTATACTTCTTTGAGCCCTACGGTGTTGGCGTAGAACATAGGGCCACCACGATAGACTGGGAATCCATATCCAAAACAGTAAATGACATCGATGTCACTTGCGCGTTGCGCAATACCGTCTTCCAATATTTTTGCGCCAGCATTGATGAGGCTATAAATGAGTCGCTCAACAATTTCGGTGTCACTAATGTCGCGACGCGTAATCCCAGCTTCATTTGCTGCTTTCTCAATGAGTGCATCAATTTCTGGATCGGGTACTGGAACTCGGCTCCCATCTTCATATTTGTAGAACCCAGCTCCTGTTTTTTGGCCGAAACGTCCCATTTCGCAAATTTGGTCAGGAATTTCTGAGTACCGTCCGCTGGGTTTGGGTTTACCTTGGCGAATGCGCCAGCTCACATCGAGTCCAGCTAAATCATTCATGGCCATTGGACCCATTGCTAAGCCCCATTTTTGTACAGCTTGGTCGATTTGTAATGGAGTTGCCCCTTCTTCAGCAAGGAACATCGCTTCATCGCCATACGGTTGTACCATACGGTTTCCTACGAAGCCATCGCATACACCCACGACTACAGCAATTTTACGAATTCGTTTGGCCAGTTTCATGACAGTAGCCAATGTAATATGATTTGTTTTGTCGCCGCGTACCACTTCCAGTAATTTCATGATATGTGCAGGGCTAAAGAAGTGCATACCGATGACCCATTCAGGGCGAGCTGTTTGCGCTGCAATGTCATCCACATCCAGCGTCGAAGTATTGGTGGCCAATATACAGCCATCTTTGCATATATCATCGAGTTTACGGAATACTTCTTTTTTGATTTTCATATTCTCGAAGACTGCTTCAATTACCATATCAGCATCTGCGATATCGTCCATCGTGACTGTTG
>CALLLL010000057.1 GCA_938082445.1 uncultured bacterium | reverse complement strand
ATTTCTAATACCTTCGGCGCCATATCCATCATACGATCCTGCATTTCGTATCCTCGATTGCGCACCGTATGTTCATTGTATGCGTCTACGGCTGAATTACCCAAAAATCCGATTAACAATAATGCCAAAATGATCGCAACATATTTTGTGTTCATAGCTTTCTCCCAATAGTATGATTGTTTAAGTAAACTATATCATGAAAACAATTGAAGTGATTATCTTTATGCGTTATGGCTCGGTAGGAGGAATGAATTTAAAGATACTATCATCCAAATCAACATTGATTTCCGGGTGGTAGGTAATGGTTGAGAAATCTCCATTCTCTTCATGAGACTCAACCTTTCGAATAAGATAATCTTCTTTTCCAATCCAAAGCGTTGTTTCTTCGCCTACAAAATCGATACCTTGGAGACGAATACACACTGTGCCATCGTCTACAGTAGCTTCTTTAAGTACAGTTAAGTGGATTAGATAAAATAAAGAACTGTCTAGTTTTAGCAACTGATTTGGAATGCTTCCTGAGGTAGTTCTGGTTACACCATACAATGCTGCAATGGCGAGCGAGGCATCATTACCGATTTCAGGTGAATCATCAAAGCTTGACATTTTCGTGACAACCTCACCGTCCACCAATAGATTATAAGCTTTTGGGAAGAAATCATCAGGGTCCTCAGAATAGTTAAAACGAAGTCGATCGGGGGCTACATATTCAGTGCTAAATGTTGCATTTGTTGACATATTCCCATTGTCGAATTTCTCCCTCAGTATGCCTGTGTCCCTGTATGAAGTTAGAGTGGTATAGGAGGTCTTAATTTTATCTATAACGGCCAAAGCTTCTGGGGTAGCACTTTTATTAACAAGGGTATAGAAATCTTCTCGGGTATGATCAAACTCAGAGTAGTTGACCATTAAATGCAATTGATTATCCAGTTGGAGTAGCGTGACATCCATGCTCTCATGCCCTTTTGCAAAGAGAAGCATTCCATCAATCTGTTCATCCGGAGGGAGTTCGTTTTTCCACCCATTTTCTTGAAAATAGATTGTATAGAAGTCAATGACCTCTTCCTGTGTCATATCAGTGCATTTAGCACTGATATAAAAGGAGCTAGTAGATTCATCTCCGTTGGTTGTAAATCCGTTTACCCCCGGCGGCATCGGTACTTTAGCAATAGACTCTAGTAAGTTATCGATATTTGGACCCGTTTGACAACCAACCAAAGCCATCAAAACCAAGACTATCCCAAAACATACTATATTCTTGTACATTGCGCCCCTATTCTCCCGATAGATTAACTAAGCAATAATATCGTGAATTACTTCTCCGTGTACGTCAGTCAGGCGCATGTCACGTCCGCTGTAATGGAAATTCAATCGTGTGTGATCGAAGCCCAGTTGATGAAGCATGGTTGCATGCAAATCGTGAATCTCGACTTTATTTTCGACCGTTTTGTAACCGTACTCATCGGTCGCACCGTAAATGTGACCGCCTTTCATGCCGCCACCTGCGACCCATGTAGTAAAGCCGAAGGGGTTATGATCGCGCCCGTTCTTGCCTTGTGCAAACGGTGTACGTCCAAATTCACCGCTAAAGATGACCAATGTTTCATCCAAGAGGCCGCGAACTTTTAAATCTTTCAATAGGCCAGCGATCGGTTTATCGACAGCCTTGGCATTGCTTTCGTGATTGAATTTCAATCCGCCGTGGGCATCCCAGCGATCCGAGCCTTTAATGCCCGAGCAGGTAAGCTCCACAAAGTTAACGCCACGCTCAACCAACCGCCGTGCTACCAAGCATTGCATGGCATAGCTGGCCGTTTGTGGATATTCATCGTCCAAGCCATATAGCTTTTTAGTGGCTTCTGTTTCGCCGGAAATATCCATGAGTTCAGGTACGGAAGCCTGCATTTTATAGGCAAGTTCATAATTACTGATAGCACTTTCCAGTGCATCGTGATTGCCCATACGCGCCAGAGTTTCATTATCCAGCGCACTCAAGAGCGCGAGTTTATTGTCTTGTAAATTTGAGGTAGCCTCTTGACGATTGATGTTGGGTACCGCAGGATCTTTGGCTTGCATTATGGAGCCCTGGTAGCTTGCGGGCAAGAAGCCTGATCCAAAATTATCTACCCCGCCCGAGGGAATCAATCCACCATTTAAAACAACATAGCCCGGCAAGTTTTCTGATGCTGCACCTAGGCCATACGAAGTCCAGGCACCCATGCTGGGACGACCCGATAACCCATGGCCAGTGTGTAAAAAGTAGTTGGCCTGATTGTGCTCGGAAAATTTGGAGGTCATCGATCGGATCATAGTGATGTCATCAACACATGAACCAATGTCCGGGAAGAGGTCACTTACTTCAATACCGCTTTCGCCGTATTTTTTGAAATCCCACAAATTCCCCAATGTGTTGCCGTTGTTATCGAATTGAGTAGGCTCCATATGCATGCCAAACGGCTTGCCGTCTTCTTCACGCAAACGCGGTTTAGGGTCGAAGCTATCTACATGCGATACCCCACCATCCATGTACAAGAAAATAACGCTCTTGGCTTTGGGTGCATGGTGATACGGAGTTGTTATTCCTGAAGCTGCAAAGGCTTTGTTGTTTAGTAGTCCTGATAAGGCCAATCCACCAAATCCCAAGGCACTGGACTTTAAAAAATCGCGTCGGGTTTGTGGGGCTTCTCTAAATCTTCCGCAATGATGTTTCATTAATCTATACTCCGTTGGCCTTAACCGATGTAAATAAACTCTTTAGACATAAACAGCACTTGACACACATCTTTCCACAAGTCGAGATTGAAGACTTCTTCTTTTTCCGGGAGAGCATATTCTTGTGCTTGCTGAGAAACGAAATTTAACATAGCTGTTTGTTCCACTTCGCTGGGTTGGCGACCAAAAGCATCTAGGTAAGCCGCTTTTACACGCGCTTCTAAAGACTCAGGGTGTCGTTCAATTAGCGAAATCGCCCAAGCTTGTGCTTGATCGACAACGAAGGGATCATTCATCAAAATTAATGATTGGGCCGGTACATTGGACACGGTACGCTTGCCTGCAGTTGTATCGGGCAAAGGCATATCAAAGGCCAATATCATAGGCGATAAGAAATTTCGCTGAACGCGCATGTAAATGGAGCGACGTCGATCGGCATCTACAGGTCCACTTTCTTTTGGCCGACGGTGATTGGTCATTTGCGGATACAAGTGCGCGGGAATCGAATTACCGTACATACTGGCGTCGAGTTGGCCTGAGACCGCCAATACCGTATCGCGAATAATCTCACCCTGCAAACGACGGACATTTTGACGGTGCAGTAGAGTGTTATCTGGATCCACCTTTGCAACCTGAGCATTCTCGGTATCCAATTCGCTGGACATCGCGTAGGTTTCCGACAAGACTATTTGGCGAATCATGGATTTCATTGACCAATTGGTATTTTGAAATTGAGTCGCCAAGTAATCGAGCAATTCTGGATGGCTTGGCTTGCGTCCCAATACGCCAAAGTTATCGACCGACTCAACAATGCCGCGCCCGAACAAGTGATGCCACATTCGGTTAACCATCACACGTGAGGTTAAGGGATTGTCGGCGCGCACGATTTCCTCGGCTAACTGTAGACGACCTTTTTCGGTGTCCTCTGGTTTTTTTCCACCCAAGGCTTCCAGAAAGCGTGTGGGGACTTCATCGCCGCGTGTGGTATGGTTTCCGCGGATAAAGACTTTTGGTGTTTCTGGGGATCCCGTAGTTGTTGCTAAAGCAACTAGCGGAATAGGAAGTTCATCTGTAGAATCCAAGATGGCTTGGCGAATAGGGTTGACACGTCGGTCAAATGAAATCCGTTCAATCAGATTATGTGCGACCAAGAAATTCATGAAACCGGCTGTAACCGGATTTATGTTTTTATCTTTAAACTGATTAAAGCCGTCTTTCGCCCAACGACGATAAGCTTTTACAATGTCGCCATAACTTTCTAGGCTATCGGAATAACTGAAGAGTGTATCCAAGGCTTCTTGATTCTTCGCTTGGCTATTGGCAAAACGAATTTCATCCACTGCAATCCAACCATCGCCTTCATCCAAAATTTCAATGTAGGCTTGTTTGCCTTTAAACTTGGATAAACCGCTGATTTGGGTGAACCATTCATAGCGACCGTCGGTATTCACATTGGACATGGTGCCTCTAAATAGCAACCCATTGAGGGGGGCAATTTGATAGCTATTAATCACTAAACGAAGTTTAGATCCACGCCCAGCCGCACGATAAAGTATGGCATCATGCGTAATGGTAAACGTTGGTGAACGTAAAACGCCTTGCAGTTTAGTTGCTGTTCGTCCGCTATGTGCAACTCCTGCGGGGATAAAGGTGGTGTCGATACTGGCAGCAGACCAATCATTGCTGTTTGTGGGTCCATCGCCAAAGGCTTCCCCTGTGACATACCAATGGTTGAAATTACCCTTATCAAAGGTTTCGTACACTTCCGACTCAGGAAACTCAGTCTTACTTTTTTTGAGGCTTCGGCCTTGCACTTTCATCGCCCAAGGATAGAATGGGTGTTGAGCATTCAGTACGCGCGGGTGAATTAACGCTTTTGCCCATCGATCCAATTGACCTTTATCCAAGCCATGACGTTGTGCCACTTCCTGAACCGTCTCTTTCGATATCGTTACAGGCTTTTTATCTTTCTCGCCCTCTTTTTTGGGCATATAAAAATCAAACTTATCGCCAACAATGTCTTCGAGGGCATATAAGTAGTCCCAAATGTCTGAAGAAGAACGGGCCAATTTTGGCGAGGCCAGCATCACTTTCTTCAATCCTTCGATTTGTTGCTCAGACAGTTCATCCGCAATGGCTTCGATTCTTCCAAAACGATCGATAAACGCGAATTGTTGACGAGTAGCGCGCGCGTAGCCAGTGATGGCGTAGTAATCTTTTGTAGAGATGGCATCGAATTTGTGGTCATGACAACGCGCACATGAAATGTGCATGCCTAAGAAAGCTTTCCCCAGTACATCGATTTGATTATCGATACGATCGGCTTCATCTTTAAATACATCCACCGGCGAGTGCGTTGCCTGATGCATATACCACCAGCCCGTGCCAATGATGGATTCATTGTAACCACCGGTTTTATGCATACGCGGTTCAGGTAGCAGGTCACCTGCAATTTGTTCACGCACAAAATCATTGTACGGTAAATCCATATTCAATGCGCGGATTACATAGTCGCGATACTGCCATGCGTGTGCAATTGGGTAGTCCCCTTCATGCCCATAGGTCTCGGCAAAGCGAGTCAAGTCCATCCAATGGCGGCCCCAGCGCTCACCATAAGCGGGATTGGCCAATAATGCATCAACCAAATTTTCGTAGGCCTTAGGGGATGTATCATTTACAAAAGCTTCCACGTCCTCAGAAGAAGGGGGTAAGCCAATTAAGTCGAAATATAAACGACGAATCAAGGTGCGTTTATCGGCACGCGGAGCAGGACTCAACTCAGACTTCGTTAAGGTGTCCAGTACAAATGCATCAATCGGGTTGCGCGACCAGGTTTTATTGTCTACTTGGGGTATAGTCGGATTCGTTACTGGTGCCCAAGCCCAGTGCGATGCTTTACGTGCAGCTAAATCAAAAAGGTCCGCTTCATTCTTAGTTGATTCACTTGGTGCTTCCTCTTCGGGCCATGGTGCACCCAGTTCTACCCAGCGCTTCAACGTGGCTATTTCATCATCAGACAGTTTTTTCTTTGGAGGCATTTGAAAATCAGGATCGCTCCACTCGATGGCTTCGATCAGTATGCTCTCATCCAGCTTAGCGGGAATTAGGGCAGGTCCTTGGTCACCTCCTTCATTGATGAAGGAAATATGATCCAAGCGCAAGCCCCCTTTTTGCTTTTCATCGCTATGGCATTTATAACACCGTTCGGCGAGTAAAGGGCGTACATCGGTTTCGAAAAACTCCAAGTCCGCGTCGGAAGCGGCTTGTGCGGGGAGATGGGTTAGGCTGAGTGCCATGATTGTTACGGGCACCCAGGCTACCCGGGCTTTCATACGGTTAAACACTATCCTACACCTCCAGCAAAAGTATCATCTAAAAATCCAATCTATAGTGTAGCGAGATTTGATGCTTTTCTCAACTGGATTCACTGTGAATAGAGGACAATCGAAGGGTAAAAAGTGTGAATCATGAACGAAAAAAGCCGATACCATTTGGTATCGGCTCAAGAGATCAAGTTTTGAGGTACAAATAAATCTATTTCGCGATAGCAGGTGCTCCAGCATCGCTAAGGTCTTCAGTGGGCGTACTGGGTTTTTTGCGGTCGCGCAAATAGACAATGAAACCCAGTAATGCAACAACTCCCAATACAGCCCAGAACAAATACGTCGCGGTCCAAATGCCTTCGGTGAAGCCATAAGAATGTAATCCGACACCTAGTAAATTCACGCCCCACCAAGAAAAGCCTGTTACTCCAGCGGTGAACAAGGCCACGATGTGAATGCCCATTTGTTTAATATATCCACCCGCCTTCGCATGTAAAAGGGCAATCTGGCAGATACAAATCAATGCGGCACCATTTTCCTTGGGATCCCAGCCCCAGAAACGACCCCAAGAATAGTTGGCCCAAATACCACCAAGTACAGTGCCTACAAAGGCAAAGATGAGGCCAAAGCAGGTAACTCCATATACCATACGAGTGATGCTTCGGTAATAGGCCGGGTTGTCTTTCTTGAAGTTAAAAAGGCGCCCAAGTATATACACATGGGATATCCCAGCAGCCAGCATAGTAGCTGCATAGCCTATGTTTATGATAGTTACGTGTGTAGCCAACCAGAAGTTGGTATCCAATACAGCAACCAAGCTGGGCATAGTATCTTGTTGGTTGATAATTTCATAGCGGTTAGCGATGAACATCCCTAATGCGCCTAAGAAAGCACCCACGGACAATCCGATACGTTGACGGTTTATGTACTCCATAAACAGAGCCACCAACACACAGGTTGCTGTGATGAAGAGCACGGTTTCATATAACGTCGAAATTGGCGGACGACCACGGATAATACACCGCATGGTAATGGCCACGATCAACATGCCGAGTGGTACGATAACGGATACGATAGAAGCACGATTTAACCATTTGCTTTTTAAACTTAACCATGAGATAGCACACAAGATGAAACTTAAAATAAAGAACACTTGGGTGCGAGCAAGAATTTTTGAATCGTATAGCTTAATTTCTAATGGAATTTGAGTATACTCGTTGCGTTCAGTAGCACGACCAACAAGTGTTCCGTGTAAAGTATCGAGCTTTTGCTTAAACAGCAAGTCATTTTCTACGCTGGTCCCCAATGCTACGATTTGACTGAGTACATCAAGTTCTTCTTGGGGATATTCAGTTCCTTTAAAGAAAGCAGCCGATAGTTCACTAGGCGTGGTCCATTCATCATTATCAGCATCAACAGGCGGTATAATACGCAGCGCGAAAGCCGTGACTTCAGCTAAATTAAGCATTTGAGCCATCGATTCCATTGCTGTGACTTCAGCCATATACTTTTCTTGGCCTTCGGATTCGATGATTTGGCCAAGGGCGGCAATGCCGGTTTGTAACTCTATGCTGTTGGCTAAAATTTCAGGCAATGTATATTGTTTCTTGCCATCAACTCCTTCGCCCAAAATCTTTACAATCAAGCGACTTTCACCCGCATCCAGTACCGTATGAGCAAAATCGAAGTAGTGAATAAAACTCTCAAATTCATACACAGCTTCGGCTAGTGCGAGAATAGCACTTTCCTGATAACTGCGCTCAGTGTTCGATAATTTTGAAGCTGCTTGTGCACGACCAAAAAGCTCTGCGCGCGCTCCTTCCAGTTCATTGTAGGAAAAGCGTGCCCTTTGATCATCGCTTTTAAGCTCAATGCCAATGGCCGTGGCAACATCGGTATTGTCGATAATAAATACTTTATATTCACGGGCGATTTCGGGATAGAACAAGCAATCTAAGAACCACTCCATCGGGCCCATCTTTGCGTCCCGACCCAGTTCTTCACCAGCACTGTCCACCGGTATATAACTGCGTTTACCATTGATGCGTAACATGGCAAATTGTGCAAACGTGCTCATGGGTTTAATGCGGCCTCCATCCAATATAGGAAGCTCGCCAAACTGTGCTAAGGTTTTATCGTCCCATTTTCCTGCGCTATGCTCAGAAGCCGCATGGGCTGAAAATGAAGTAAGGCCTAAAGTGAGGAATAGGCAGGTAATTATGACGTGATGGATGATTTTCATGATGAACGCCTCTTTGCTTCTATGCGCATATAGCTAAATAATTTTTGACAGAAATGGAGCAGCATCCCGATAGAAATGATGATGCATGCGTATAAAGGTCCTTGGTCACCGGGATTTTTAACCACCGAAAAGACGGTAAACATGCGGGTGCCTTCAGGAGCGTTTTCCGGTCCAAAGGATGCTTGGAAGAAAGTGTATCCCTTGTGACGGAGAGGATGGTTCATCCAAATTCGAATAGTATCTTTACTATCCCCTTCGGTTTTAGTGACAACGCTTTCATAATTTTTGGCCAT
>CALLLL010000056.1 GCA_938082445.1 uncultured bacterium | reverse complement strand
TCTCCAAAAGGTGAAAAGGTATGGTGCATGGTACCCCAGTTTTGTTGAATCTGTCGAATTTGTAGAGACAGTATAAAATGGCTAAAATAGTCCAAAATAAGGGTCGTAAGGCAATAAATATGAAATATAGGGTGAAAATGTGATGTTTTAGTTGACTTTGGAACAGTGAAAGCGCAATACTAACAGTATATATATAAACTGAGTATGCTTTAACTTATTTAAGCACGAAACCTAGGTAGATGTTCCGCCCATATTGAGTACGACAATTACTCGATGCAGCGGGGGAATCAAGGAGAAATTATTATGCGAGTATCATCCACATTGAGCATTGCAGCCATGTTGGTTGCGGGTGTGTTGCTGCAAGGGTGCAGTAATGAAGAGGCTCCAGCGCCCACCAATGACGACAGCGCTACAGTTGTTGACCCGGCACCGGCTCCTGTTGAAACCCCTGCAGTTGCTGAAAATATTATTAATATTGCTCCTGGTCCTGATGTGCAGGAAGAATTGCAAGAAGCGTTGATCGATGCTGAACCAGGCGATGTGATTCAGTTGGCAGAAGGTGAATACAAAATGACCTTAGGCCTTTCATTGGATGTGGACAATGTTACCATCCGTGGTGCAGGTATGAAGAAAACGATTCTTGATTTTAGTCGTCAAGTTGTAGGTGCTGAAGGCTTACACGTGAAGGGCGACGGAGTTGTAATGGAAGACTTTGCTGTCCGCGATACCAAAGGGAATGCAATTAAATCCAATGGTGCGGATCAAATTGTCTACCGTCGCTTAAGTACTGGTTGGTCCGGTGGACCTAAACCTAGCAACGGTGCATATGGTATTTACCCTGTATCATCTAAAAATGTATTGGTAGAAGATTGTTATGCCTATGGCGCATCCGATGCCGGAATCTATGTTGGGCAATCGCAAGAAGTGATTGTTCGTCGTTGTATCGTGAAATACAATGTGGCCGGAATTGAAATTGAAAATTGCCACCGTGCTGATGTTTATGAATGTGAAGCAACTAAAAACACTGGTGGTTTGTTGGCTTTTGATTTGCCTGATATACCTCAACAAAAAGGCCACGATATTCGTTTTTACAATAATAAGTCGTATGACAATAGCACTCCCAACTTCGCGCCTGAAGGCAACATCGTTGGAAATGTACCCACAGGTGCAGGGCTAATGATTATGGCGAACAGTAATGTTGAAGTGTTTGATAATGAGTTTTACGACAATGGAACGACCAATATTCTTATCAGTAGCTACCAGTCCAGTAAGAAACAAATCAATGACCCCAATTATTATCCTTATGCCGAATTAATCAATATTCACGATAATAAATTTGGTCGTTGTGGTTACCGCCCTGATGGTCCAGACAAAAAAGTCTTGACGATGGTAGTCGGAACTCCCTTGCCCGATATTATTTGGGACGGTGTTGTGAACCCTGAAAAAGTTGGAATGGGTAAAGGGAAAAACGATGCAAGAATCTATGTCGAAAACAATACTAAAATGGGTGGCGGTGAAGTCACAATGGTTGGCTTGAGTGGTTTGGTACTTTCCAAAACACCCGCATCCGTTGAATTGATTCGTGACCCTAAACACTTCGCAGGTAGCGCCCCGGCCATCGCTCCAGTGAAACTGAGCGGCATTAAGTAATGAAGAAGTGGTATCTCTGTACACTTGCAGCAATAGCTGTGGGGTGGGGTGGATTGACCAATACCCATGCAGCGGAGGGGACATACCCCTCCGCGTATGTGGATACCAGCGATGGGCCTGCCAAGACTATTGCTGCATATAACTTATTTAAAGATATAAAACGCCAAATTCCTAACGAGGGTGTGGTGAAGTATGAAATAAATACCCCTCATTTTGCTGATTATGCGGAATTACACCGCTATCTATGGCTACCAGACGATACTCAAATCCAGTATCGTGAAAACCACACCTTAGAATATCCATTGGGTGCTACGGTGATATTGACAGTTGGTTATTTGAACGACATCAATGACCCCGCTAAAGGGGAGAAATTGGTAGAGACTCGTTTGATAGTCAAAGGCGAGGATGAGTGGGATACCTATCATTACATTTGGAATGATGAAATGACAGATGCGCGTTTGGCATTGGCAGGTGGAACAGTACCGGTTTCATGGACGCACTACAATGGTGTAGAGCGTTCGATGGATGTGCATGTTCCCAATAAAAATCAATGTGCGATGTGTCATGAGGTCAATGACAAATTTACGCCGCTTGGTCCATTGCACGCTCGCCATTTAAATAAAGATATCAACGTAGATTCCGTTAAAAAAAATCAATTAACTCATTGGACTCAAATGGGATGGTTGAAGGGGACGCCTGAGGATATTGATACAGCTCCACGAACACCTGTTTGGAACGATCCCGCTACGGGTACGTTAAATGAACGTGCACGTGCATATTTAGATCTAAATTGTTCGAGTTGTCATCAACCCGGAGGATCAGCTTGGACTTCCGGATTGGATTTACGCTATGAGCAAGACGACCCGCGTAAATTTGGGGTATATAAACAACCCATCGCCGCAGGCCGAGGAGTTGCAAATGCACGATTTGGAATATTGCCAGGCGATCCAGATGAATCGATTTTATACATTCGGTTAAAAACTACCGATCCTGGAATGCGCATGCCTGTCGTAGGGCGTGGATTAGTGCATGATGAAGGTCTTGAATTAATTCGTGAGTGGATTGAGGAAATGGAGCCGCCGGAAGATTTACTCGCGAATGTGAATGAAATTAATGAGTTGAAAGCAATCCGTGAGGAATGGCTAAATTCCTTAAGTGATACGCCTGCCAACTAACTTGAACAGAGTGGA
The DNA here is from genome assembly GCA_938082445.1 of uncultured bacterium. Lineage (GTDB taxonomy): Bacteria > Hydrogenedentota > Hydrogenedentia > Hydrogenedentales > DTSJ01. The sequence continues at coordinate 1,067 of CALLLL010000056.1, read as the reverse complement.
GAATTGAACATGAAGTACCGAACGTTAAATCCCTTATTAGTGAGTGCTTTGTTAGTCCTTATACTGAGCGCTTGTTCGAAACCGGCTCCTGAACCTGCATCACCGGAACCCGAAGCTTCTCCTGCAGTAGAACCTGTTTCAGAAGTTGAGACAAAACCTGCTTCTCCAGCCGATATCGATCTCAGTAAAAAATCACCCAAAATGATTTCGGCGTTTAATTTCTTTAAGGACCCGGCTAAACAAATCCCCAATGATGGAGTGATTCCCTACGCGCTAAATAACGAACATTTTGCTGATTATGCTTCCGTAAAACGTTTTTTCTGGTTGCCCGAAGGGGAGCAGATCGCATATTCGGCCGAGGGAAATCTAGAAATGCCCATGGGCACTATTATTTTGCAAACATTTAGTTTTGCTGATGAAAGTGTTGAAGGGGGAGAGCGCCTGATTGAAACTCGTTTAATCATGAATAGTGGTGATATTGATGGCTGGACCTTTACTGTATATAAATGGAACGATGAAATGACCGACGCAAAACGGGCAGTGGCGGGGGGATTGGTCCAGGTCAAAGATGTGAAAGATCCCGCGGCTACAGAACCATTGAATTATCTCATTCCCAATGCGAGCGAGTGCTCACGTTGCCATGAAAACAATGAAGGGTACAGAAATCCAATTGGGATTAATGCACGTAACCTAAGCTTAGAAGTGGATGGTAAAAACCAATTAGCACTATGGGCTGAAAAAGGTATCCTGAATAATACACCTGATTCGTATCCTTCGGCAGTTGTATGGGATGATCCCGAAAGCGGAACGATTGAAGAGCGCTCACGCGAATGGTTGGACGCAAACTGTGCGCATTGCCATAATCCCAATGGGCCAGCAAGTGTGTCTGGTTTAGATCTGGCAATCACACAAACCAACCCTATGAGCATTGGAATGTATAAACCGCCAGTAGCCGCTGGTTTAGGTTCAGAAGGCTTTAATTTCAGTATCGACCCAGGAAGTGCTGGGACATCATTTATTATTAATCGATTGCAATCGGATAATCCTGCTGTCATGATGCCCCCCCT
>CALLLL010000055.1 GCA_938082445.1 uncultured bacterium | reverse complement strand
GCATTGGTAATTGTCGTGCCCAATCTTATATGGTGGCACTTCCCTATAGGCTATTCATTGGTCACCCTGATCGACACAGGGTTTACTTGGGGCTTTGCAGGATTAGCCATCGGGAAAATAGTCAAAGACAATTAACACTTCAAACAAAAAGAGGTTATTTCATGCGCGTATCTGTTTATAGCACCATCATGTTCTTCGCATTCATCGGCTGCCAAACTGTGCCCGACGTTGCCACGCCCCCTACACAAAATCTTCTTGTAGTCTCCAGTGCAGCCACCATTGATAAAGAAACAGGCAAGCAATGGTACGATGCTCTCTCACTTGATATCGAAGGCCAAGGATGGACCGGTGAAGATCTCAAAACGCCTTATGACCGCTTACCTGCGAAAGCCGAAGGCGTGGTGCGTGCACCTGTATGGAATTTAGCTTCTCATTCTGCGGGACTTCACCTTCGTTTTATCACAGATTCCCGTAACATTCATGCGCGCTGGTCTTTACGCGGCTCCAACTTAGGGATGCACCATATGCCCCCGACTGGAGTGAGTGGGCTGGATCTGTATACACGTGATGACAATGGCGAATGGCGCTGGGTCGGTTTTGGATCGCCCAAAGGACAAAAAGACAATGAAGTTACGCTGGTTGGAAGTCTCCCTGCAGGCACACGCGAGTTTTTAGTCAGCCTCCCTTTATACAACGGCACCGCATCCCTATCCATCGGCATTGATAAGGACGCCTTAATTTCCGTTGCCCCACACGCGCCTGAAGACGCCGTTGTAATTTACGGAACCTCTATCACGCAAGGCGGGTGCGCCTCACGTACCGGCATGGCATACACGTCTATCCTCCGACGCAGTCTTGACCGTGAAGTGATCAATTTGGGCTTTTCTGGCAATGGTCGATTGGAACCTGAAGTTGCGGAATTACTTGCTGAACTCAATCCTGCGGTATATGTCCTCGATGCTTTCCCCAATAATGGCCCCGACCAAATCCGCGAACGCTTCGTACCCTTTGTCCATACACTACGCGCTGCCCATCCTGAAACCCCCATTGTCATCGTCGAAAACATTGCCTACCAACGCGCGTGGGCTTTTGAACCTAAGGGAGGCCACTTTGCCAAAAATGAGGCCGTCCGTGAAGGCTATGCAAGCCTAGTAAACGAAGGTGTTAAAGGCCTCTACTACGTTCCTTTTGACGATCTCCTTGGAGACGACTCCCTGGGCACAGTGGACGGTACTCACCCTACCGATGTGGGGATGATGCGAATTGCCGAAGCCATTGAGCCTGCCATTCGTAAAGCCCTATCAAAATAGGGATTTACCTACCGTCTACTTGAGAGCCTGTGTCCTATGGTGTACACTATAGGCATCTGCGGTTTTACGCAGATTGGCTGAAATCCACATGGATTCATCAACAACTCAAGGAACTTATAGTCATGCGCTTCACTCGTGTTATTACGACCGCACTCTTGGTCGTATCTATTGTGTTAAGTAATCTAGATGCCAATGCTGGATTATTCAAAGAACGCAAATTTAAATCCCTATTCAATGGTACCGATCTGAGCGGCTGGACAGGAGCAACCGATGGATACTTGGTCAAAGAAGGTGAAATCACTACCAAAGATGGCGTAAAGGGCAATCTTTATACTGAAAAAGAATACACCGACTTTGTATTACGTTTCGAATTCAAACTTACCCCTGGCGCAAACAATGGCCTTGGTATTCGTTTATTCCCAGGCGCGCAGGCCTCTACTCAAGGGATTGAACTGCAAATCCTTGATGATACCGCAGATAAATACAAAGACCTTAAGGACTATCAATACCACGGTTCTGTTTACGGAGTTGTTCCTGCTAAGCGTGGGCACTTAAAACCTGTTGGCGAATGGAACAAACAAGAAGTCATCCACAAAGGCCACAACATAAAAGTAATCCTCAATGGAAAAGTCATTGTAGACACGAACGTAGAAGAATTCAGTAAAAATGGAACGCCAGATCAAAAAGAACATCCGGGATTAAAACGCACTTCGGGAAGCATCGGTTTCTTGGGGCATGGCGATGTACTGTTCATCCGCAACATTCGAATTAAGGAACTCAACATAAAGAAGTAATCTTCATTGATTCACTTCTCGTGGACTATATTATGTACGACCTTTCTTTTATTAAAACGATTCGCTGGGCCTGCACAGCTCTTCTGTGCATAAGCCCTGTTGCATCCATGGCTGAACCACCCACCCCTGAAGCCCTCGAATTTTTCGAATCCAAAGTACGCCCTATCCTGGTCGAAAATTGCACAAAGTGCCACGGAGCTGAAAAACAAAAGTCTGGTTTGCGTTTGGATACCGCTACACACTTTGCCAAAGGCGGAGAATCCGGACCCGTTTTCAATACAAAAAATCCTACGGCCAGTCGCTTGCTCAATGTTATAGAGTATCGCGGTAAAATCAAAATGCCCGAAGACAAAAAACTTCCCGAAGCCCAAATCGAAATTATTCGTCAATGGGTCACAATGGGTGCTCCATGGCCCGAAGAGGCCGGTGAAACTGCCGCTGAGGCAGCGCCTACTTTCTCCGACTTTATTAGCCAAATACGTGAAAGCCATTGGTCATTCAAACCTATACACAATGCACCCATCCCAACAGTGTCAACCCCCGACTGGGTAGACTCCCCTATCGATGCATTCATATTGGCAGGCTTAGATCAAGCTGGACTAAAACCGTCTCCTCAAGCCGATAAACGTACGCTTATTCGACGTCTTAATTACGATTTAACTGGCCTCCCCCCGACGAAAGAAGAGGTTGAAGCGTTCATCACCGATGAACGCCCTGAAGCTTACACAGAATTGGTCGAACGCCTACTCGCTTCCCCTCATTATGGTGAACGTTGGGGCCGACACTGGCTTGATGTCGCTCGCTATGCCGACACGAAAGGCTATGTATTTCAAGAAGATCGCTTCTATCCTTATTCCTATACCTACCGCGATTATGTCATTCGTTCATTCAACGAAGATTTACCTTATGACCAATTCATCATCGAGCAACTTGCTGCCGATCGACTTGAATTGGGTGAAGACAAACGCCCACTGGCTGCTCTCGGGTTTCTCACCCTTGGTCGCCGCTTCATTAATAATGTTCACGACATCACTGACGATCGCATTGACGTTGTAAGCCGTGGCCTCCTTGGGCTAACGGTAAGTTGTGCACGGTGCCACGATCATAAATACGATCCCATCAGCCAAGGGGATTACTATGCGCTCTACGGCATATTCCGCAGTACTCAAAAGCCCGGAGAATTTCCGCTAATTGAGCAACCCGACACCGACGATCCACTCTATCAAGAATTTCAAAAAATACTCACCGAAAAAAGAAAAGAACTCACGGACTATGAAGCCGATCAACATGTAAAACTACTCAATGAAACCCGATCCAAAATACGGGCCTACCTGGTGACTGCTGAAGAGGCGATGGGCAATGGCGATGTCACTGCCGTAAAAACTTTAGCGAAAGAAAGTGAGATTCGTTACCAAGTTCTCACACCTTGGGTCACATTACTCAACAACCAACTTAATACTCCCGATGCTATTTTCCGGCCTTTCGCATGGTACAAAGCCCTCCCCGACGAAAATTTTTCCGAGGCCGCCAAAGCTGTCACCTCCAAAATTATAGAGTCTACATCCGGCGACCAAATGGTTAACCCTTTAGTGCGAAAAGCATTTGAGTCGTCTCCCGCTTCGATGAAAGAAGTGATGGAACGTTATGCGACTCTACTCGAAGACACCGATAGTCAATGGCGCGACCAACTGGCCTCGCATGCTCAAATTATCGTAAATACACCCGATGCCCCCATCCCGGTAAAACTGGACAACACCAACGCAGAAGCCATTCGACAAATCATTTATGCTAAAAATTCGCCTGCCAATATCGCACGTAGTCGTTTATTTTCAATCAGCAATACCCCCATTCAGCAGACCATTCGCGCAAAGCGTCGCAACGTTGCCAAGCACGAAGCCACCCATTTGGGCCGCCCTGATCGGGCCAGTTCTATCATCGATTCACCCAACCCCTTCAATCCCTATATTTTCTTGCGCGGCAAACCCGGTAACCGGGGTGAAAATGTACCGAGACGTTTTTTGGAAGTACTCAGCCAAGGCGATCCCATACCATACGAACAAGGCAGCGGTCGTCTCGAAATGGCAAAAGCCATTACCGACCCCAACAATCCTCTCACCGCCCGTGTTATGGTCAATCGTGTATGGCTCCACCACTTCGGTCGGGGCTTGGTCAATACGCCTAGCGACTTTGGACTCCAAGGCGATTCTCCATCCCATCCGGAACTTCTTGATTTCCTGGCCACCTATTTCATCGAACACAACTGGTCTGTAAAAGATCTCCATCGTGTGATGGTCTTATCCAACGCCTACCGTCAATCAAGTCATATACACGAAGCTGGTGCTGAAAAAGATATCGATAATACTCTAGTGTGGCGACAAACGCGTAAGCGCCTAGATTTTGAAGCCATGCGTGACTCATTATTAACGGCTTCTGGTGAAATTGACTTGGCTTTAGGCGGACCACCTGTGTCCATAACCAAAGAACCTTCCTCCCCACGTCGAGCCGTATACGGACTTGTCGAACGTCAAAACATGGCGGGCTTTATCAAAAACTTCGACTTCGCCTCTCCCGACACGCACAGTCCAAAACGATATAAAACCATTGTTCCACAACAAGCACTCTTCCTCATGAATAGTCCATTCGTTGTTGAGCGAGCACGCGCCATCGGAAAACGGACTTCATCAATCGAGTCCCTCGATGCTCGCATCGAAGAACTTTTTGAAATTTGTTACCAACGTGAACCCAGCCCAGATGAATTGGCTGAACTTAAAGCCTTTGTGGAGCGCGATGACTTTATGCAAGGCCCCACGCCACCTCCCGAAGCAGAATGGCGCTATGGCTATGGACGCTACAATGCGGAAACACAACGTGTCGAGGGCTACACCAAACTCACCATTTTTAAAGAAGGCCGTTGGCAGCCACGCGACACTTACCCCAATAAAGAAATCGGCTATATCGCCCTCACTAAAGATGGAGGTCACCCCGGAAACACTACCAGCCACGCCAGTATTCGACGTTGGGTGGCTCCACGCGATGGCCGTATCGACATTAGCGGAACTTTCAAACACGGTAGCGAACACGGTGACGGCTTACTTGGGTATATTGTGTCCGATAAAAACGGGTTACTTGGCGATTATGCCGTGAAAAAGAGTGAATCCAAAACAGATTTGAATGCAATCGAAGTTAAACAAGGTGAAACCATAGATTTTGTTGCTTCCCCTGGCCCAACAACGTCACACGATAGTTTTTCTTGGACCATGCGCATCAAGATGGATCGCCCAGCCAATTCTACAGGCCAAAGCCTCCAAACAAAATGGGAATCACGCAAAGATTTTGCAGGCCCACCCCCTGCCCTACCTGAGCCATTATCCCCTTGGGCACAGTTTGCTCAAGTGTTATTATTAACCAACGAATTTATGTACGTCGACTAAACGACTGAAAAGGACACCATGGATCACCACGCATTAGAACCTGATGACTTTGCCCTCACTCGCCGCGATTTTTTGCAACGCAGCGGTATGGGCTTTGGCGTAGCCGGGTTGGCCTCATTAATGGGCGCGTCGCCATCCGCCATGGCTGCTCCAGGTAGCAGTGCCGTTTCCCCCATGATCGCCAAACAGCCTCATTTCCCTGCCAAAGCTAAACGCGTCATTCACATTTTCTTAAACGGCGGTCTTTCCCACGTTGACAGTTTCGATCCAAAACCCATACTCGATAAATATCATGGTAAAGCCCTGCCCAATCAAAATTTAAGAACAGAACGCCCTACCGGCGGCGCTTTCCGTTCACCCTTTAAATTTAAACAATACGGCCAAAGCGGCATTCCCGTTTCTGAACTCTTTTCCAAGACCGCCGAGCACGTCGACGATATGTGCATCATCCGATCCATGCACGCGGATGTTCCCAACCATGAGCCCTCGCTCCTACTCATGAACTGTGGTGAATCACGTCAAATTCGCCCTAGCTTCGGCTCTTGGGTGACCTACGGCCTCGGCACCGAAAACGAAAGTCTTCCCGGCTTCATCACCATGTGCCCCGGTGGCTACCCAATCCAAGAAAGTCAAAATTGGCAATCGGGATTTTTACCCGGTGTACACCAAGGCACCTACATCGACACAAAAAAAACAGAATTG
>CALLLL010000054.1 GCA_938082445.1 uncultured bacterium | reverse complement strand
TCTATAACTCTTGGTGATTTGGGAGAATGGATTTGCATATTGGGCAGAATAGATTATTTCAGCATCAAAAAACTGCTATATACTAATATCATAGGGATAAATACATAAGTGAATATAAATTGCCTAATGAGCAATGTCTCTAAAAAAAGGAAAGGGCGGTGAGCAAGCTCACCGCCATAAGCGGGGAGTGTTTGAGTTACAGCCGTGATTGCTATTGCAATGCACGGTCGAAACGAGGTCTCCGGACTGCCTGGGCTGCGGTAGACGAGTCCGGTCGTTTCTGGGTGCAATCAATCTTATGGGCTAGGCTGCGGAAAACATTCACATGGGAAGTGGAATGTAATGCCCGATTGACTACGTGTATCCCAACACCGGAATGAATATAACACAATATGTAGTGGTTGTCAATCATAATGTTCACTATATTTAGTTTTTTGTTTAAATTACATTACATATAGTGTTTTCAGGGGTTTAAGAGACCATTCAAACTCCATATATAGTGCCAAGTTTGTAAAATAAACACAATATGATTGAAACGATCAAGTAAAAATGCTGAAAGATGCAACCTAGAAAAAGGATATGGTACTATCTGTTTCCTTAGCGCGGAGAGGTGGCCGAGTGGTTGAAGGCGGCGGCCTCGAAAGCCGTTGTGCGGTTTATCCGTACCGGGGGTTCGAATCCCCCTCTCTCCGCCAGTTCTTTTTTCTCTAGTAAACTCATACAGAAGTATGCTTAAAATCCCCGCATTAGCCCGGCCTGTCGTGCGATTCGCGATCTTCAAGATTCTCTGAATCTGCCTCCTGATCACCTAATCTTTACCCAGTCAGGCGATATTCTCTTTCGCGAAATGTTCGGTCCGGATAGGACGGTTTTTAAGAAATAGGATTCTCGGCGTTTTTACTGAAAATGAAAGATCCCCGAGACATATTCAGCATCGCGGAATTGTCGTATATCTGGCTTCGGTGGATTATGCGGTATAGCCGAGATGGATTCGCTGAGCTGGCCACGCGATTGGGATGGGCTGTTCCTGAAATTTCTTGTAGTCGAAGCTGGCTGGTTGGGTGCCGTTGATGATGGACTCGATGATGTCGGGTGCGAGGTAAGCAAATGGTAGGACTTTACGGATAAATCGTTCTGTACAGTCTTCATCGTCGGCTATTTGTTGTAGAGTTCGGAATTTACCTGATTGAATGCCTTCACGCCATTTAAAGGCTAAGGCCAAATTCTTAATCAAAGTGCTATCTAGTTTGGGTACTTTGGATACCGCATCCCCTGCAGGATTAATGAAGTTGAGTATCAATGCATGTTTTCGAAGTGTAGCTGGGATGCGGATATGGGTATATCGGGCATGCTCGGTGATGGTGTCGCCGTTTCCTTTTAGTCGATTACAATCTACATTTTGCACCGAATGGATTATTTCCAATTCTACAAAATCGTTATAAACGGTTAATTTCTGTGCAGCTTTAATCATCAAGTCTCGGTCTACAGATTTGTAATCATTCATATTCATTATGGAGGCCATGCGATCACGTACCAAATCGTCGATGGCTTGGGCTGGGACTCGTGGTACTTCACCTACGGGAACCTTCCGTTTACCGTTGAGCGGAGCGGATACGTAATACGGATACCGCCTATTGCCTTTCTTAGTCGAATAAGTCGGAGACATAACATTGCCTTCTGAATCGTGAATAAGCCCCTCAAGCAGATAGGTGTTTCGCTTGGTTTTTAGCTCGTTGTGACGACGCCGATTGGTCTCTAATTGTTTTTGGACCGCGTCCCAGAGTGGTTTAAAGACAATGGCTTTGTGTTCTCCGGGATAGGTGTTGCTTTTATAAACGACTTCTCCAAGGTATAGTCGGTTTTGCAAAAGGTTATATAAGGCACCACGTTGATAAGGCTTTCCACCCATAGCTTGACCTGATGAACTGGTCCAGCGCTTCGTGGTGATGTTACGTTGTTTTAAATCATCTACAAGGTCGGTAACAGAACCAAGGGCTACATACCGTTCAAAGATGATTTTGATCTGCTTGGCTTCATATGGATTTATTTCCAACTTTTTATTGACCACATCGTAGCCCATGTGTGGGCAGCCACCTGTCCACATACCTTTCTTCTTCGATGACGCGATTTTATCTCGTATACGCTCGCTGGTAATTTCGCGTTCGAATTGGGCGAAGGACAAGAGGACGTTGAGTGTAAGTCGTCCCATAGAGGATGTGGTGTTAAAGTGCTGGGTTACAGATACAAAGGAGGCTTCGGCTTTATCCAGGACCTCGATTATGTTAGAGAAGTCCATGAGTGATCGGGTGAGCCGGTCAATCTTGTACACTACGATTACATCGACTTCATCGTTCTGAATGTCTTTTAGCAGTTGCTGTAGGGCCGGACGTTTAAGGTTCCCACCGGAGTAACCTCCGTCGTCGTAATGTTTTTTAACCAAGGTCCATCCTTCATGGGCCTGGCTTTTGATGTACGATGCACAAGCATCACGCTGGGCGTCTAGTGAATTATACTCTTGGTCGAGCCCTTCCTCGTGGGACTTACGGGTGTAGATAGCGCATCGTTTCTCCTTCATGATGCCACCTTCGATTTCTTATTGGGTTTACGTAATCCAAAGAATACAGGGCCTGACCAACGGGTGCCTGTGATTTCCCGTGCAATTTTTGAAAGGCTTTTATAGGGCTTTCCCTGAAATTCATATCCATCAGATTTAACCTTGACGGAGTATTGTTTACCCTTCCATTCGCGGGTTAGTGTTGAACTGGGTAAAAGATTACGTGGGGCTTCCGGGAGATGTTTTGCATCCTGGGCGTATGCCCTAGCTAAGTCCCGTAATCGGCGCTTGGTCGCCAACGTTAAGCCACCGTGGCGGTCTTCTTGTATACGAGCGGCAAGCTGTCTTTTCAATAACTCCTTGCCGCTGATGAACGGTTCATCTGGCCCTAACCGATCCTTCCATAATGCCTTCAGTTCTTCCCATTCCATTGTTTCTAGTCTGTTCAGTAGTTCGTCCATGTGTATATCCTCCTTATACACACATGTACGCTTGCCGTAGGGCTAGAAGTCAAGATATTTATATTACTAAGTACCGGGTTCGATTGAGGGGGGGTAGATCACTATTCTACTTCTCAAATTTATTATCTATTTACTTAGCCGTATACCTTCTTTCTATTTCTGTATCAAATTGAGAATTAAATAAGATTAGTCTCAGCAGGAGTATCATTATGAGAAATTTTGAGTAGAATTAATGCTAAAAACTCGAAATTATCCCTCAAAAATCTTGGCACAAAAACTGCAGTATGATTTGTGAAGGTGAGTGCAATGAAAATCATTATAACGAAAATCATTAAATACTTTAAAAAAGATGTTGGTTTGGACGAAGTTTGTCATCGTCGCTAATTGATAGGTAAAGAATCTAATCCATATGAGGAGTGTAAAGATGAAAAATAAATTAGGATTTACATTAATTGAGCTAATGTTGGTCATAGCAATAATTAGTATTTTGTCAGCTATGTTATTACCAGGATTATCTAATGCCCGAGAAGCTGCGCGACGAGCTAGTTGTCAAAACAATTTAAAACAAATCGGTTATAGTTTAATAATGCATGCCAATGAAAATAAAGGCGTATATCCAAGCATGCGTAAAAATAATTGTGATGATCTGTCAATTCCATTTAGTATGGGATTAGATCTTACTGATATATATCCTGAGTATTTGAATGACTTAGATATACTTTTGTGCCCAAGCGCAAATCAAAGTAGTCTCGAAGGTTTATGGGATGAATTAAATGGCCCATTTCTAAGTTCAGATGATCCTACTTTGGATTCTTTTGACGGAAGTATCCAAGAATGCGAAATTATTGGATTCCCTTACATTTATACTGGA
>CALLLL010000053.1 GCA_938082445.1 uncultured bacterium | reverse complement strand
GGAAACTTGAAAAAAGTTACGTTGGAGCTCGGGGGTAAATCACCCAACGTGATCTTTGCTGATGCAAATCTAGAGGCAGCGACCGGTGGTGCGGCAAATGGTATTTTCTTTAATCACGGCCAAACTTGCTGTGCAGGTTCTCGTGTGTACATTGAAAAGAAATCCTTCGACAATGTTGTTGGCGATATGGCTAACATTGCCAACAACATTAAATTGGCTCCCGGTATGGACGACAGCTGCGAAATGGGCCCCTTAATTTCCACCGAGCAACTCGATCGCGTAAGCGGTATGGTGGATGGCGGTATCAAAGCAGGGGCTACGGCAGCCTGCGGTGGAGAAGTAGTCAGTGGGAACGGTGGATACTTCTATAAACCAACGATTCTGGTTGATACTAAACCTGATATGGATGTCGTGGTTAACGAAATCTTCGGGCCTGTAGTTACTGCGATACCCTTTGAAACGACCGAAGATATCATTGCGGAAGCCAACAACTCAGTCTATGGATTGGCGGCTGGTGTATGGACAAGCGACATCTCTAAAGCCCACAAAGCCGCGGCTGCATTGCGCGCCGGTACGGTTTGGGTGAACTGTTACAACCTCTTCGATAACCACATGCCATTTGGCGGATACAAGCAATCAGGTATCGGCCGTGAGATGGGCGTGGAAGCCATCGAAAACTACCTGCAAACCAAATCGGTCTGTGTGCAGTTGTAGTTACACATCAAAATAATTATAGTAAAACGGTCTGGATATTGTTTATATCCAGACCGTTTTTTTCATTTGGGGTAATGGGTTCTAATCAAAATGAGCGAATATATGTCGGACGAAATATCCGGTTGGATTATTTTGATAGGTTTTAGTCTCTTTTTAGGTATTTGCGGACTTATTCAAACGCGATTGCGTAAAAGACAGATGAAATTAGAGAAGGTTAAGGTGAAAAAGCCTGGAAAAAAGGACTATCTTGCTTTTGAAAAACTAGAGAGTATTAGGCCTGATGATGAAAATTGGTTATATCTAAGGTTCAAATTAAGACGTCGTTCTATGCGATTAGAGCGTTGGAATGATGATGCTCTATATATTTGCCTTAATGGTGAAATAATTGGAGAAATTGTGCTCAATAGAGAAGGGTTTTCAGGTAGTATAGGGGAACATTTTTTTTACTTCCTTGATAATACACTTTATAAGAATCATAAAAAAATCGGCTATACAGCGAAACACACAATCGAAGTTAATCTTAATAAATATACATTTTCTGCAATGTCAGAACATTCCTTATTGGGGAAAATTAGATATGTACAATTGTTTAAACAAGAAGAATCAGATAATAATGGCGAATTGATAGCAAAATCGCTTAATTTGAGTGAAAAAATTATTGGTAAACACTATTCAATTGTTTACTATCTAAAAAAGTCTGCACCACTAGAATCTATAATTACCCTTACTTATATGCTTCATCATGAAATGTTCTACCCAAGTAGTGATTAAATCCCCCCTTTTTCTTTGTTATAGTGTATGATAGTTATAGGTTGTGGTTTGCGCATTTTACGCATTAATGGCTGTGTCGTGTCGAAAGGAGATCGCTATGTCGTTGAAGCACTTTTCCAGAAAGCATGAAGCAATTTTGTTTGTACGTGGGGGTGACTTGGTTATTGACGTGGTAAAGAGCATGGTGGATGATGAATTCGGGGCTGCACTTGTAATGTCTGAGTCTGATGAGCTCTTAGGGATTTTTACTGACCGGGATGTAGTGTCCAAAGTGGTATATGCCTCTGTGGATTCAGAGAGGACTCCTATATTTGAGGTGATGAGTCAGGATGTCGTCACTATCAATGAAGTGGAGTCCTTGGATGCGGCCATCCACTGTATCCAGATAAACCAGATATCGCATTTGCCTATTGAAGGTGAAAAGGGAGGCGTGGTTGGGATGCTGACCATACGTCGCCTTTTCCATGATAAAGTAACCGAGTTACTCAATGGACTTCGCAGTTTGGAAGCCTATTTCAACGATGCTCCCGGTGGTTAAAGTCGTTCTTGTACCGCACGCGCTCCCTATGCTTTAATCAATGTTCAACTTACCGCGGAGGAGCGAATCATGAAATGGATAAAACCAGCAGTTGCAGTCGTATTAATGGGGGGCATGTTTGCCTTAGGCATGATGAGTGGCATGCAGATGCCCGATGCCGTTGCCGCTCAAGCCGATACGGAACGTGTGTATGAGCTGCGGACATATTACACGAACGATGGAAAGTTGGATGCTTTGCATGACCGCTTTAATAACCACACCAATCAACTATTCGTGCGTCATAATATTACACTGATTGGCTATTGGACTCCTGCGGATGGGGATGATGCAGACAATACTCTAACCTATCTTGTTGCACACGATAGTCGCGAAGCTGCCAGAGCCAATTGGATGGCTTTCATCAGTGATCCCGATTGGAAAGCGGCTTATGCTGAATCGATCAAAGACGGGAAATTGGTCAAGAAGATAGACTCGACTTACCTCAATCCCACCGATTATTCCCCGTTACGATAAGACATGCCAATATTGACCAATTAAGGAATGTATGATGATTAAACGTGTTATCGCTTCGCTTGTATGTGTATTGTGTATTGGGGGACTCGGTGTTCTGGCACAAGCCGAACCTATTCTTACTGAGGAAATCATGGGTACTGCACCCGGTAAAATGATGCAGGAAGTTTTGGATGCACAAATCTATGAGGCCATTGAAGTACGTCAGGCCAATTATGAAAAGCTTAAGACCACCGAAGACATCGAAGCCTATCAAGTTAAAATGCGCAACTTCTTTAAAACCAACATCGGTGGGTTTCCTGAACGCACACCGCTTAATGCCAAAGTTGTTGGTAATGGTCAAAAAGCTAACTTCCGCTACGAAAAAATCATCTACGAAAGTCAGCCGGGTTATTATGTGACAGCAATATTGTATTTACCCCTAAGTGAAGGACCGTATCCTGGTATATTGATGCCTTGTGGTCACAGTAAAAACGGGAAAGCAGCCGAAACCTATCAGCGTGCAGCGATTTCTTTGGCTATGCACGGTTTTGCAACACTGGTCTATGATCCAGTAGGACAGGGCGAGCGTTTTTTCCCGTATGGCGAGAACAGTCATCAACTGGGTTCAACCACAGAACATACTTTACTCAATGGCGGTGCAGTTCCTACAGGCGCCAATGTGTCTATGTATCGTATCTGGGATGGCATGCGCGGGATAGATTATTTGGAAGAGCGCGAAGATATCCTCACCGATAAGTTGGGCGTGACCGGGAATTCCGGCGGTGGAACCTTAACCAGTTTCATAATGGCCTTGGATGATCGCGTGTATGTCGCCGCGGCGAGTTGTTATTTAACCGACTACAAAGAGTTGACTGAAGATTCTGGGCCGCACGATGGTGAACAAAATACCTTTAATCAGCTTAGCTTTGGCATGAACCACCCTGATTTTATTAACATGCGTGCGCCTAAGCCCACGTTGATGTGCGTGGCAACGCGTGATTTCTTCAACATCAATGGAGCATGGCGTACGTACCGTGAGGCCAAACGCACTTACTCACGAATGGGCTATGCGGAGCGGGTGGATTTGGTGGAGACGGACATGACACACGGCTTTTCCATTCAATTGCGCGAGGGCATGGTGCGTTGGATGAAACGCTGGATCATGGGCATTGATGAACCTGTGTTTGAGCCGGATTTTGAAATTCTGACCGATGCCGAAGCGTTGTGCACCGAAAGCGGAAATGTGGCAGAACTCCCTGGTTTTGTTTCTGCCTTTGATTTGAATCGCCAACGCGCAGAAGCATTAGCAGCGGAACGCGCCAAATCAAAAGGTAAAGTGACTGCCGATATGATTCGTGGTCTCATCAATGCCAAAGCCTTTAGCGATATCGATGTACCGTCTGCGCATTTAGTTGCTAAGGAAGGCAATAAACAATCGTGGTATCTCGAACCGGAAGAGGGTGTTTTCTTGCCCTTGGAAATATATCTGCCCAATGGTGATGTGAGCAGTATCACCATTGTAACTTCCGATCAAGGCAAACCCGCAGCCTTATCAGAAAAAATGCTTGGTTTATTGGCAAAGGGGCATGCAACTTGTTTCGTCGATTTACGTGGATATGGTGAAACAAAGACCAGCGATAAACGGTGGGAAGATACAGTCGGTGGAGTCTGGTGTGATTATACAAGAGCTTTCTTATTGGGCCGTAGCTATGTAGGCATGCGCAGTGACGATATTGGCTCAACAGTGAAATTTATCGCATCTCAATACGGCGATGACATCCCATTAAACTTACAAGCAACGGGTGGTGCCACTGTTCCAGCATTGCATGCTGCTGCGCTCAATTCAGATACTTTTGTTAAAGTCTATTTAGAAGGTGGGATTCCCTCCTGGCAAGCCATTGCCGGTGATCCCTATGCGAAACACCAACTGGTAAATGCCGTTCATGGTGCATTGCGTCTGTATGATCTTCCAGAGTTGGCAACTATGATTCCCGATGGACGTTTGGCTATGAGTAACCCGAAAATCCCTCGCTTTGAAGTAAAGAAATAAAATGAGCATGTGCAATTGGCAACGCCTACTGTGCGCGACTTTATTGATTGTTCCTGTAAGTTTTGGGTGGGCTGAATCAAACATAGCGCCCAATTTCGTGGTGGTGTTTACCGATGATCAAACATACCGCGCTATGGGGTATAACAATGACGATGTACAGACACCGCATTTGGATGCGTTAGCAAATGAGGGCATGATTTTCAATCGGGCCTACGTCAGCACACCGATATGCGTATCCAGTCGCGCCAGCATGATGTCGGGATTGTTTCCGCAACAACACGGTGCTATTGCCTTAAATTCAAGCGGGTTTCGGCAGCAATTCATAGTAGATAAATCGATGCCAACCTTGGCGGGCATGTTAAGGGCGCATGGCTATGATACGGGGTTTTGTGGGAAATCCCATCTAGGTGATCCCAAGCAATACGGATTTGAGTTTGGGCAAGAGCATCGGGGACTGGACGATCAAGAAGCTTTTGATTTCGCTCAGGGATTTATTGAAGAGCGTGCTGGGTCCATGAAGCCCTTCTTCCTTTGGATTGCACCCCACCAACCACACGTGCCCCTATTGCCAGAACAACAATGGTTGGATTTATACGATGCTGAATCCATTCAGTTGGATGAAAATTTTCGTGAGCAACCGCTAAAGGTCAGTCATTTTAATCAGGGGGGTCCGGGTGAACATTATTACCGAGATTCCAAGTATACCAACAACTATAAAAAGTTATCGGCAGGTCCCCCCCGAAGTAAAAAGCATATGCAGGATTTCAATAAGGCCTACTATGCCACCATTTCTCATTTAGATCATCAAGTAGGGGAGCTGGTACAGCAATTAAAAGACAGCGGTCAATACGGGAGAACGCTGATCATTTTTCTGTCGGACAACGGCTATTTCTTGGGGAATCATGGCCTCGGCAATAAGATTACCATGCACGAAGAATCGGTGAGGGTGCCTTTTTTTGTGCATGGAATAGGGGTGAATGCGCGAGGGAAGCGTAGCAATAGCCTGATTTCCAGTCTGGATGTATTTCCCACATTATTGGAGATGGCCGGTATTGCGATCCCATCGCATCTTGAAGGGAAATCGTTGGTGCCTGTATTGTCTAAACCTAAGAAAACGCTGCACGAATATGTTGCCAGCGAATGCGTGGGTGTCAATGGTGAAGCCGGAACGGGGCATCGCATGGTGCGCACCAATCGATGGAAATATATGCTCAGTGGTGTAAACGAAGAAGCGTTGTACGACCACAAAACAGACCCCTATGAATTAACCAATCTTATCGATACAAAAAAACATGCTAAAGTCCGTAAGCGCATGCGTGGCTACATGCGCGAATGGATGGATGATGTGGGGGATACACATCCGCGACCGCCGGAAGAATAAAAAAATGGGCAACCACACTATGGTGATTGCCCATTTTGAAATTATTTGTAAGAGTTCTTAGGGTTCTTTTATCAACCAGATTTCAGTCAGGCGGGACATTTGACGCCAGTTGATGCCGGGTTCGTAAGGGACATCAAAAGTAACAACCATTGTGCCGTTTTTATACAGCTCCTTAGGTACTGGGAAGTGCTTCACATCGCCGACTTTTTTACCGTCATGAGCAGGATCTACTTTAACCAAAGTGCCATTTACACGCGGTAAACATTCTGAAATTCCGGTAGTGCGAAGGGTGTAGTGTGCATTTGTATCCAAACCGTCGTAACGCATGCCGGTAGGCCAATCCATTTTACTAATCCACGATTGACGCACACGGGTCAGGCCACTATCCCACCACATAAAGTCCGGCGCAGGGTAATAATGGCTCTCTGGGTCTTGTACATGACCACCGGTACGGATGACGTTGGGTGATTTGGCTACATTACCAATGTCATCGTAGAAACTGCCTGGGCCAGGGTTTTCCCAGGTGGCAATGGTATTAAGCCGTGCCAGTTGTTCGTCTACGTCACTAAGGGCGAGGATTTCCTTGAATTGGTCTTCAACCCACCAGCGATTGTTGAGTGGATGGTCAACAAAATTTAATACTGCGCCGCGTTGTGCGGCATTGGCACCATATAATTCAGTATGGGTTTGGTAACCAATAAGCTTAAACATAAGCTCACAAATGGCATATATTTTTTCGCGTAACTCTGGGCGTATGGTGCCAGCATCGGCTTCGGCAAAGGTGGCCAGTGCACGGTCGATTGAGCGATTCACCCCTAGAGTGCCTGCATTGGACAGTGTCTCATTTACACGGTCTTCGAGTTTTTGCTCATGGATGAGACGTGCACGGATATAGGCATCGTAATAGGCTTTAAGCTGGAGCAACTGCCAGCGCCAGTTATCGTTTAATTTTGGATTGGCTTTGTCCAGCTGTTGCAGAATCAACAAAGTGCCTTCAACACCTCCGTTGGTTTCTAATGGCCCCAACCAGTTTCGTTCGAGGCCATAGATGGCATCAGCTGTTTGTTCAGCGATATCGGGCCCGAAGTAAAAACGGGCATATTCAATCATTGCATCGCGGGTGTCGATATTGGGATCCCAGCCGAGTGCGCTCCACACATGTTTGTTTACATCATCGTGCATGCCGTCGGAGTAGGTAATGAACCCATCGGTGAGATGACCGAACTTGCGGAAGATACGGCTGTAGGTGACGGGTTCAGGATTGGACCCTTCGCGACCTGAGGTATACGCAAAGGCTGGATCGATCCACGGTGTTGGATGTTGGGATCGGACCGTGTGGGTGATATCCGGGTAATCGCGTAGTGGGTATTGAGCGGGTACATTGGCACGCAATTCAGGTAGTGGGGGGCTTGAGGGGCCGCCTACCGCGCCGCCGAACCATTCGGGTTGATGCTCATGCAGCCAATCGTAAAAGTATTGCTGTTGTTCTTTATCAAAGCCTTGCAAGGACATCCATACTTTGGCTTCTGGATGGTGCTTGTTCAAGCGGTCATAGAGCTCTTTCAGGTATGGCATTACCAACTTGGGGTGATTGTGTCCTGGGTCACCGCCGGGGACGAATATGGCGCCTAAATAGGGACATTCCTGAAAGAAGCTTTCCAGTTCATCCAATAAAGCTTTGCGTTTAGGCGCGTCATCCAAGTCAATGGTAGCCGGAGTCCACACCCAATACTGCACGCCATACTTCTGGCAGATGAGTGACATGGCCTTGTTCATTTCCTGGCGTGTGATGGGCATGTGCTCGCTGGGGGAATCTTGCAGGGGGATATTTTCGATGGCATTAACCCCAAAAATAGCCAGTTCGCGAATGTATTGATCGTAGGTCGCAACATCCCATGCGTCATAGGAATTGGCTGTTGTACGATACCCCAATTGATGTCCACGGATTGTGTGTTCCGGTGCAGACTGGATATTCATTTGCGGGGAAATAATGGAGCCTTTTCTGCACTCGATACTACGAAGAAATTTTCCTACGCCATTCATGAGCCCTTTGGCATCAAATCCGTTGATTAGTACATTGCCATTTGGGTGGGTGGCCAAGACAAAGGCCTCAGGAGTTTTGCCCAAACGATGTGAAGAATTTGGTGTAGTTTCTAATTTGATGTGCTGTTTGTTTTTGGGATCGCTTGAGGTGACTTTCAGTTTGATCCCGGTGCGCTTTTCGATTTCTTCCACTAAAACTGTTACCGCCGTTTTTTCAACCAGCGAACGTTCGCCTGATTCTATAACGATCATGGTCTTGGATAAATCGAGGGGTTTAGTAAATTTGTCGTCCGATTGCGCGAATGTAGCGGTTGCTATCATGCAAAAGGATAGGACGAAAAATGTGCTAATGCGATTGAGTGTTCTCACGTGATGCTCCTGAATAGTGAAGGGTAAACGAAGGCTGTAGTGTACGTAAATACCCTGATTATAGTCAATAAGAATAGGGGGAATACGTAATATGTATACTAATTTTCTGAACGGATCATTGAATTTCGGTAGTTTTTTATTTACTATAGGGGCTTGCAAATTTTGTACTTAATTTTGGTTTAATCACCATTTGTCAGGAGTTTAAAGATTATGAGCGATAAAATTGCGTTATTTTGGCCAGGGGACTACCGGGAATTGCCTAATGAGTCAGCGCTTCCGAATATGGAAGAAGCGACACAGCAGTTAGAGAAGGCCCTTAAGAAGATTGGCCGTGAGTCTTACCGTATTCCGGGCTACATTACCAAGCCCCATGAGTCCATTGAGAAACTGGGGCCTGTCAATGACCCCATGATCGGTGTATGTGTACACTGGTTCTATGGCCCGCATACAACAGACGGCGTTGTGGGCAAAGACAATCCACTGCTTTTGGCCAGTAACTTCTCCGGCGAATGGCCAGGTTTGGTAGGCTTGCTGAATACAGGCGCGTGTTTGGAGTCGGTGAACCGTAAGTTCTCCCGTGCATGGACTGATCACGAAGACTACACAACCGATGACTTCTTCATGACGCATCTGGAGGAATGGTGTAAGACGGGCGCGACGTCGTATGCCGAAGATGAAATCAAGATGGATGTGCCTGTGTCGGCTGAAGCGCAAGCGATTGCGGATGGCGTACAAAAAGGCATTGAGGAACGTCGTGTGTTGGCCTTGATGTTGGGCGATACTTCGATGGGTATGATCAACGGCTATTTCGGGCCGCGCTTGTTGAATCCCATTGGATTTACGGAACACAAAGTGGACCAAGCGTGGATCATCGATCGCGGTAAACGCATCGAGCAATCCCGCATCGACGAAGCCTATAAGTTTGTTTGTGACAAAGGTGTGAACTTCCATTACCAAGGTGATTTTGACGCAAATGCGACGAAAGAGCAGTTGCGCGATTACTTAGCCGTGCTCGATATGATCGATGAATTTAAATCGGATTGTTTGGGCTGGCAGTATCAGTTGGGCATGATCCCTATGCGTCCACCGTCTGATTTCTGCGAAGGGTTGTTTAACTCAACCTGTCGTCCAGAAGGTAACGGCGATACCATCGCTACAGCTACCGAAGCTGACCAAGGGAACTTGGTGCCGATGGAAATGATGAAACGCTTGTGCAAAGCCAAAGGCTTGCATCAGTCGGTGGCCTTCCACGATGTACGTTGGGGCGGCGAGCACAACGGCCGCTTCGCGTGGGTCTTACTGAACTCCGGTTCAGCGGGTGCCTATGCATTCAACCATGATCCCGATACGCTCGAAGGCGTGCATTCATACCGTCAACCTGCGCAGTACTTCCCGATTCCAGGCGGAACCTTTGCGGGCGAAAGTAAAGCCGGGGAAATTACCTGGTCCCGTGCCTACATCAAAGATGATGAGTTGTGGATGGACATCGGTCAAGGGGAAGTGGTTAAGCTTCCACCCGAAAAACGCGATCAATGGTGGGAAGGCACAACCCGTGAATGGCCGTTCATGGCCTGCGACATGGGCATCACCCGCGACACCTTGATGGCACATTACATGTCCAACCACGTAGCCGTAAGTTATGGCGACATCTTTGAAGAGATGGTTGCCTTGAGTAAAGGCTTAGGCTTCAAGGTCCGTGTACTGAGCGACAAATAAGCGCGACTATTTAAGTGTATATTCTACGGGGCATCGTCTTTGGACGGTGTCCCGTTTTTATTTGAGTATCCCGTGCCTTTGAAGGAAAGTTAAACTGTTGTTGACGGTTAAGTCACGGGATTGGGGGGCGATTGAGGAAAGCATGGGCTTGTGAATTGTAGAGTGATTTGATAATTCGGG
>CALLLL010000052.1 GCA_938082445.1 uncultured bacterium | reverse complement strand
GCACTCTGTGCCTTGGCGTACGATATGGGGTGTCCGAAAAAGGATGATCAAACACCTTATGAATTTATAGAATCTTTTCCTAAAGAAATGAAGAGCATCAAAAAGGATGCTTTACTGTTGACTGAACTTTACGTGCGTGCGGCGTATTCACAATTGGATTTGGATAAGCGTGTATTGGATCGTATACGAAAGTTTTGGATTACCTATGAAAGTGTACGGGGACGTCATGTTCGGTAGAAAGCTATTTATAGTCGCAATCATTTTAGGGATTTCATTCCTGCAACCACTACAGGCGGAAACAATCACTGAACTCGAAGTGGATACTGTTTGGGCAGGACATCGAGTGGGCTTGGCTCTGTTGACGCATAGCCCTAAGCAGTATGTGGGGTATTACAATGCTGAACGGCATATGGTTATCGCTTCGCGTAATTTAGATGAGTCAACATGGGACTACAAAATTTTGCCCGAAAAGATTGAATGGGATAGCCATAATTACATCACCATGGCAATGGACTCCACCAATCGTTTGCATATTTCGGGGAATTTGCACGTGGATCCGCTCGTGTATTTTAAAATGGAAAAGCCTCATGATCTTGATTCAATACAGCGTGTACATTCATTGATCGGGACTGAAGAGAAACGCATGACGTACCCGCGTTTTTTCCGTGGGCCCGCACAGGAATTTATATTTACCTATCGTGATGGCAGAAGCGGATCGGGGAATCAGATTTATAATTTGTATAATGAATCATCAGGCACTTGGGAGCGTTTGCTGGACAAACCCTTAACCGATGGTGAGGGGAAGATGAATGCTTATATTGATGGGCCCCGTTTAGGACCTGATGGCTATTATCATTGTGTGTGGGTATGGCGCGATACTTATGATTGCGCAACGAATCACCATGTGTCCTATATGCGTAGTCGTGATTTACGTACTTGGGAAAATGCTGCTGGGGATACATTGGCATTGCCTATATCCATTCAATCGCCTGGCACGGTGGTTGATCCCGTGCCACCGGGGGGGGTGCGATTAATGGGAATGTAAAGTTGGGCTTTGATGGACAAAAACAACCGGTAGTGAGCTATCATAAGTACGATGTGCATGGGAATACACAAATTTATAATGCACGATGGACCACCGAGGGATGGAAATCTGTTCAGGCAACTAATTGGAATAGCCGGTGGGGATTTTCCGGTGGGGGATCCATCGATTTCAATGTTCGGGTGAAGGCCATTCGTGTCGATGCGAAGGGTATAATGACCCAAGGCTGGTCACACTGGGAATTGGGCAATCAGCACTGGAAACTCGATCCTGAAACCTTGGCTCCTATACATCGTATCAAAAAATCTACGAAACCAAAATCTGCGGTTGCAGTTGAGGTTCAATCGGATTTTCCAGGTATGCAAGTGAGAACAGCGCATGATTTAGGCCGGAAAATCTTTGATAAGACTCACTATCATCTGCGTTGGGAGACCTTGGGGCCGAATCGCGATCGGCCTCGTGAAAAACCATGGCCCGATGCGTCTCCCTTAATTTTGGTTGAAAAATCGCCCTAAATATCCATAATTGGCCCGATTTACAGGGCTTGAGTGGATTTTACCTTGAGAACCAGAGTGTATTCCTGCATACTTATGTTACAAGGATGTACAAGGGCTGTTTGGAGATGTGTGTATGCAATTGGAAACCACCCGTTTTGGGACGATTGATTATGATGATCAATCGGTAATCACTTTTACCCAACCCATCATAGGCTTTCAGGAGTATCGACGCTATATATTCATCGATGGTCCTCCCGAGAGCAATCTAATATGGTTACAATCTATCGATTCAGGTGAGTTGGCCTTTATTTTGATGGATCCGCGCTATGTAGTCCCCGACTATAGTTATAAATTGGGGCAGCATGAACTTTCTGAGTTGGCGGTGACGGTGGAGGATGAGTTGGATGTGTTCACATTGGTCGTGGTCCCTCAGGACCCTTCGCAAGTCCGGACCAATTTGAAAGCACCCGTATTGATTAATCCAAAGCAACGCCTCGCAAAACAAACCATTCTTGAAAAGAGCAGCTATCCCGTTCAATTTATTCTTTCTCAAGCTGCTGAGCCGAACAACCCGGAGGAGGTGGATCATGCTCGTCCTAACGCGTAGAGAAAACGAAAGCATCATGATCGGCGACGAAATCGAAGTGAAGTTGCTGGATGTGAAAGATAAACAGGTTAAAGTGGGTGTGATGGCACCACGCCATGTGGCTGTTCACCGACGCGAAGTTTATGATGCGATTCAAGCCGAAAATGAACAAGCTGCTGCACCGGCTGAGTTACCCGATATCACAGGGATGTTTCCCGGATAGGGGTACCTATGCAATTGATTGTAGATGGAGAATCGGATTATACCCTGTCGATGACACCATCTACATTGGCCGATGTGTTGTTGGACATCACATCTACAATGAACCCTCAAGGCCGTGTATTATTTAGCATTCTTCTTAATGGTGAGTCTATTTCCCCTGAAAGTCTTACACCCCAATTGGGGGAGCGTTGGGTGGCCGATATCCAATCCTTGGAAATCATGACCGCATCTGTCAGTGATCTCGTTGTCGAAACGCTTAGTGAAATTTCAGAGGTGATTCACGAATTACCGTCGGTGTGTGAAGAGCTTTCGATTACTTTTTCTGGTGAATCGCCTTCGGATGGATTCGGTTATTTCAATCAATTGTTAGACTTGTGGGAAGCGCTAAAAGGGCGTCAGGCACAGGTAATGAACCACTTTTCATGCGATCCAAGTGCACTTTACTTGGATACGGTTACAATCACTGAGCATAATGAACAATTGGTTCAGCATTTAGGCCAAGCCCGTAGCTTGATGGAGGCATCTCAATTTACTGAGCTTGCAGTCTTGATGGGGGAAACGGTATTGCCTTTGGCGCAACGTGAAGCATTGCTCATAGAAGCGTTACAAAAACTCGTTTCTACTTAGTGTTGCGCTAGGCCAATTCGTTGAGCAGTTCAACGGCGTGGTCTTTGCTTAAGGGAGTAATCGCTCCATCCAGCAGACGGGCTACTTCATCTACACGGGCTTCATTTTCCAGTACGCGAATATCGGTTGTTGTTTTACCCTTGGATGTAGCCTTTGATACGTGGTAATGCGCGTCACCAGCGGCTGCAATTTGCGAAAGGTGTGTGATGCAGATGGTTTGATGATCTTGAGCAAGTGATTTTAAGCGCGTGGCAATTTGATTGGCTACAGCTCCACCTACACCTGTATCGATTTCATCAAAAATGAGTGTTGGGATAGCATCGGTTTTGGCAAATACTGATTTAATCGCAAGCATTATTCGGGAGATTTCACCCCCCGATGCTACTTGGCGCATGGCCTTGGCTGGTTCACCGGGGTTGGCCATCAATTGGAATTCAATGCCGTCTACACCGGTGCTGTTCATGGGGATTAAGGAAAAGTCCAATTGAAACTCTGCACCACTCATACCGAGATCTTGAAGGATACGGGTGATATCGTTGCTGAGTATCTTTGCCCCTTTTTTACGTTCTTTTGAAAGTTTCTGCGCCAGTTTTAAGGCTGAGTCATGGGCTAGGGATAAAGAACTTTTTAGTTCCGCTAACCGTGCGTCTCTATTTTCATGTCCGGATAGACGTTCACGCACAGTATCGGCATACGCCAGAATAGCTTCAATCGTTTCGCCATATTTACGTTTTAAATCGCGAATACTATTTAGCCGCACATTTATGGCATCGAGTTCACCGGGATCGTATTCAATGGATTCCGATAATTGTTGGATCTCATCTAGTTGGGTCTGCAGCTGATCGCGTAAATTTTCTATAGCATCTAAAATGGGGGAGTAGGCTTCATCATAGCCCGCTAGTGTTTCTAGTTCGCGGCTGCTCATGCCCAATAAATCCAGTGCAGGGGGGTGAGTTTCGGATGTCGATAACCATTGTTGAATTTGCGCCGTGGATTGATAGATGGCTTCTGCGTGGGTGATACGGTTTCGCCGTGACTCTAAATCACTCTCTTCATCAGGCTCTAATGCTGCCCCTTCAATTTCTTCTAGCTCAAACTTTAGAAACTCTAGTTGCCGTGTTTGCTCACGATCGGACGATTCCAATGTTTCAATTTCGTGTTGAATTTGTGTCCACTCTGCCACAGCATGGGATACTTTTTTTGCTAAAGGCTGTGTTTCGCAATAGGCGTCCAGTAGTTCACGTTGTTTCTCCGGATGCAGAAGCGATTGGTGCTCGTGTTGACCATGGAGATCGACTAGTTCATTGCCAATGCTGGCCAGTATTCCCAGTGGTAAAAGAATGCCGCCTGCATAGGCTCGACTGCGTCCTTCTGAAGAAACGATACGGCTGATATGCAATTCATCGCCATCGAGCTCAATGGCATTTTCATCCAGAATACATTGTAGAGATTCAGAGGGAAAGCTTAGACGGAATATTGCATCGATGCGCGCTTGTTTTTCACCCGACCGAACCGCTTCACTGGATGCACGTGCTCCCAATACTAAATTTAAGGCGTGGATGATGATGGATTTACCGGCACCGGTTTCACCAGTGAGCACATTGAACCCTGAGTGAAATTCAACTTCCACATCGTCGATCAACGCATAATTTTGAATGCGCAGGGTGTGCAGCATAAAAGCCTAAGCTCCTCGTTTCAGATGCGCCACAAATTCTTTGTTTCCGGCGGGACCAGTTAAGGGCGAGGTTATCACATCGGCCGCTTTAAAACCCAGTACTTCTGCGCTGTGGAGAACATCTTGAATGACGGATTCATGGACTTGTTCATCGCGAACGACTCCGCCCACTTCGACATCTGACTTGGCGGCTTCAAACTGTGGTTTAATGAGAACTAAGCCTTCGGCTTCGGTGGGGATTAATGCATTGATGGGGGGAAGGATGCGCTTGAGGGAGATAAATGAACAATCTACAGCAAAGAACGTGGGGGGCTGTGTGAGGTCATTGGGATCAACATTTCGAATGTTGGTACGTTCCATGACAACAACGCGTTTATCTTGCCTTAATTTCCAATCCAATTGACCATAGCCGACATCGATTGCATAGACCATTCCAGCGCCATATTGCAGCATGCAGTCGGTAAAACCACCGGTGGAAGATCCTACATCCATACAGACACGATCCTTCAAATCAATTGGGTATTGCTCAAGACCGGCTTCCAATTTAAGTCCGCCTCGACTGACATACTTAGGGCCTTCATCAATGATTAATTCGATATCGGATGGGACTTGTAAACCCGGTTGCGTGAGAGGCGATCCATCTGT
>CALLLL010000051.1 GCA_938082445.1 uncultured bacterium | reverse complement strand
ATGATTGCCGTTCTACTAATTATCGTCGCCGCCTCGACTTCGTCCTTCGCGGATATCGAAGTGGACAAGGCCGGGAACCCCTTTGAATATACCTACGCGACGATGTCGGACGGTGTTAAGATTGCATTGGCCATCGGGTATCCCCGCGGATTTGACCCAAAAGATAAGACACAGAAATTCCCAGCGGTTTTTGAGATGAGCGGATACCCTTGGCAGACTTTACCAGCGCCTCACGCGCCCTATGCAGGGCGATACGTCACCGTGAATGTCTCACTACGCGGCTCAGGAGCGTCAGAGGGAAAGTTTTCCCTCTACAGCGAACGCAGCACCCAAGATGGCTACGAGATCATCGAAGACTGGATTGTCAAGCAGCCCTGGTCTAACGGAAAAGTCGGGATTCATGGCCACTCCTGGTCCGGCTTAACGGGAATCCGGGTCGCAGCGACCAATCCACCTCACTTAAATGCGGTAGTCGTTTCGGGGCTCTTCGATGATGTCGCTCGTGGGCTTGCATTTATCGGGGGCATACCTAACATCGGGTTTCCGACCCAATGGACGAGCAATTTTGAGAATCCCGACGGTGTGTTCGGATCGGATAAAGCCGCAGCTAAGAACCGGAAGCTAAGTAAGACGGAAATTGAGAAATTAAGAGATATGCGTATACGGGAGAATTCGGCAATTGATGAGCTTCCCACGGCTGAAGATATCACGGAGCTTATCACATTGCGCAGTCTTGCTGCGAAGATCCGTGCCCCCATTTTCATCTCGCATGCGTACCAGGATGAACAGACCGGACCCAGTGGTGTGTGGCTCTTTGATCATATCCAGGAAGATGTTCCAAAACGCCTTCTCATTTCGAATGGTCACCATGGCATGCCCATCTACTTTATCCCTACTCGCCGTGCCTGGTTTGACTTCTGGCTTCGGGACGAGAGTAGTAACCGATTCTCCAATATCGACGATCCAGCATCGCGTGTGGAGGTGTACTTCGATGTCCAGAACCGTATGGGGAATCACGGTAAGCCTTTGGTCTCCAGTGATTTTCCATTGCCTGAGACTCAATGGACACGTTTTTTCTTGAATTCGGACGGCATGCTTTCAACGACTCCTTCAGCGAAGCAGGATGGTTCAACCAAGGATACCTATGATGTAAAGGCCGATGTTGCAGATGAAGATCTTGATGGTCTTGATTATCGATTGGTATTCGACGAACCAACGGCAATCTGCGGGCCGATCACAGTAACATTGTGGGCAAGCGCTACGATATTGGACACCGACTTGTTCGCGGTGGTTTCGGATGTGGCCCCAGACGGTCGTGTACGTCCTCTTCAACGCGGAATGTTGCGGGCATCGCTTCGAACCGTGGATGAGGAAATGTCATCCTTCGCGGATGTGAAAGGTGAAAAGGTTCTCATTCGGCCTCATCACACACTTGTGGATCCCCAACCGTTAGTTCCGGACAAACTGTATCGTTATGATATTGAAGTATTTCCGGTAGGGCATGTGTTCCGCGCCGGTCATCAGTTGTCGGTGTCGATCAGTCAACCGCCTATGAATGACCCAACCCCGTATATCACGATGAGTAAGGAGTACAAGTCGAGTCGGTACGAGTATGAGTCAAATCCGCCACCCGGCACGGTAACGATACATCGGGCCGCTGATTACCCTTCGAGCATACTGGTGCCTGTGCTGCCTATGTTGCCAACTCTGTCCGAGCAGATTCCGGATTCCATCGATAGGTTATGGACTCAACTGAAAAACGAAGGTGGCCCCGCTGCCGGTGTACTGGAACCATAGAGCAGGTAGATATCAGATGAGAATCAGTTCGCTACGTATTCAAACACCACCAAGCTCATTTACGACTAACTGTGAAGCGAATTTTACGAAAGTATGGTTACCCACCTGGTCTACCCCCAACTATGGTACCAGTGTTTAAGTTAGTATAGGGTTCATCAAATTATTTGTAAAGTCCTTTCTGTGAAGTATAGTTTCTGGGGCTGGTGGTCGTCCGTTTAGGGCGGAATGAGGTCTGATGGTGTTGTAGTGAACGCGCCAGCGTTCGAGCAGCACTTGGGCTTCGAGTAGGGTGTCGAAAATTTCACCATTGAGGAATTCATCTCGGAGTCTTGCATTGAAGGACTCGATATAGCCGTTTTCCCAAGGACTGCCTGGCTCAATGTAAGCGGTATTGACGTCAACCTTCGCGAGCCATTTGCGTAGGGCTTTGGCGGTGAACTCCGCACCGTTGTCCGAGCGAATGTACTTGGGTGTGCGACGATGGACAAAGAGTTCGGCTAAGGTGTCGAGCACAGTTTGATGATTCATGCGTCGTTGCGCATCGATGGCGAGGCACTCGCGAGTGAACTCATCGATCACGGCCAGAATACGAATCGGGCGCCCATCATGCGTGCGCGCCAAAACGAAGTCGTAACTCCATACATGGTCTTTGTGCACCGCCCGAAGCCGAACACATGAACCGTCATTGAACCACAGTCGACGGCGTTTGGGTTGCTTATACGGCACCTTTAAACCTTCCCTGCGCCATAATCGTTCTACGCGTTTCTTGTTAATAATCCAGCCTTCCAGATGGAGTAAGCCCGTGATTTTAGGATAGCTATAACGCCCGTATTGCGAGGCCAATTCGATGATACGCTTAACCAATCGCGGCTCATCTTCAGGCACATAAGGCTTACGTCGCTGTGTGGAACGGGGCTGACCAAGCACGCGACACGCACGCCGTTCTGAAACCCGTTGATACCCCAACGCCGCGCGCACATGTAGCACAGCTTTTCTGCGCTTCGCTGGGCTTAGAAGTTTCCCGAGGCGGCCTCCTTGAGGATGTCGTTGTCCAAGGCCATGTCCGCCACCAGCTTCTTTAAGCGAGCATTTTCTTTCTCCAGTTCCTTGAGTTTTTTGGCCTATTCCACCTTCAGTCCGCCATACTCCTTGCGCCAGCGATAATACGTCTGCTCAGTCACCCCAATCTGCTTGCACACCAACGCGACTGACTTCCCCTTCGCCAAGGCCACCTCTGCCTCCCGTAGCTTCCCAATGATTTGTTCCGACTTGAATCGTTTATTTGGCATAACGCCCTCCTTGTCTAGTCAAAATCCAGTAATTTATAGTACCAGAAACTGGACTCGTTTAAGGGGGTAAGACCACAACTTGAATCAATTTCTATAGAATACTATGATAGTCCTTCCTTCTAAATTTTAAATTACGAAAGAGTATTGATGTCTAATAAAGTTCGAAACGCCATATTACTTGTTATTGGTCTTGCCATCTTTATGGTCATGGATCTTGTATGGATTGGGACAGCAGCTGTCGGTATGTATCAATCTGAGCTCGGTGATTTAATTGTCTTGGGGAATGAAATGACCGGAGCACAAATTGTATCCGCATTAGCTACCTGGTTTTTGTTAATTCTTGCGATACTTTTTTTCGCTGTTCCTCATGCCAAAGAAGGATCAAAATATGCCCTATACTGGGGAGCCTTAGTTGGATTCCTTATTTATGGTATTTATGATCTGACAAATTATGCAGTACTCCAAGGTTGGTCTTTTAAGGTCGTTGTGATTGATATGTTATGGGGTACTTTTGCCTGCGGTTTTATTGCCTGGGTATTGGCTACTGTAGACCGTCGTTTTTTTGAGGAGATTAAAAACATACCCTAGTGAATTGAAATTTAATATGGACCGCGTTGGTCTTCCTAGTAAATTATTTTGATTACTATAGTCATTGATGGATTAATCAAAAACCTTTTTCATTCTATGCTACGCATAAATTTTTTACTATCATCACGAATAGCTTTTTGTTTATCTTCATCCATGCGGTCCAATGTATTGTACATCATGCCAATACGATTGTTTTCAGCCAGCTTTAAACGGTTACGATCCAAAAAATCCCAATAAAGATAATTAAAAGGGCATGCATCAGGACCATTCTTCTTGGTCACTTTATAGGTGCAGTTTTTACAATAATCAGACATCTTATTGATATAACTTCCACTGGCGGCATATGGTTTGCTGGCTAAATATCCTCCATCGGCAAATAAAATCATACCTGATACATTGGGTAGCTCAACCCATTCGTAAGCAT
>CALLLL010000050.1 GCA_938082445.1 uncultured bacterium | reverse complement strand
CAATTTTTCCACCTTTATTTTCGATGGTATGGCAAGCTGCGCAAGCACCGCGACCTGCGAACAATGTTTTCCCACGCGCGTGATTGCCTTTAATATTTTCTATGTCTTTGATAGGAGGAAGTTGTTGGGCGATGTTTTCTTTGGGCGTTACGGTATACACTTGGAAGCGTATGGAGGCGGGTTGGTCCATTTTGTCGTCATCTATACCGACTTTTGAAGTGAAGCGTAACGCGTTTTTTCCTTGTAAGTTATATTTGATGATGGAGTTGGCATGTGTGCCAATACCATTTTTACTCACACCAGCTGCGGTGCCTAATTTTCCACCGGTGGTATCCATGTTGATATTGACTCTGCCCCAACCCGACGATGCACTCTCCCAAGGCATGCGACTCAAGCCAATTTTACGTTGGCCGATGTGTATTTGTGGCTGGATCCAGTTAGCCCAGTCGTGACTGTTACCGTCGCCTCCATCATCAACCACCAAATACATCTCATGAGCACCTTCAATATTTACATCTATATCGGCTAGTGTATGTTTTGTTAAAACATCGGTTGAATACACTAGATGGTCTTTCATGTCCGACTTAAATTTTTTAAAATCTTTAGGGTTTTGACTAATGGTTTTTGTTGGGTCTGGAAAATTTTGCACTTGTGATGCAACTCCTAAGGCTCTCCACGAATCATGATGAGGATGGTGTGCCCACCAAGCGGCTGCAAACTGAATATCTTCAGGCCCATTGTTCGCCAGGTCGACCATGGATAAGGCAGCTTCTTTAGAATCCACGAATGCCAGTCCAACCAAAGCGCGTTTTCGCATCTCATCTGAGAGGGATGAAGCTGTTGCGCGGGTCGTAAATGCTTTGGCGGCGGCAGGTGGATGTAAGCGCCATGCCAAACCTTCAAATCGTGCATCCCATTTTAACGGGTTTTTGTTGCCTAGATGAGGGAAGATGATAGTGTAGATGTCCGCTTCATTATTTTCACATGCGGTTCCAAATGCTTCAAGGTACCAAGGGTCTTTTCCATCATAACCTTCGGCAAATTTACTTAGCAACCCTTTCTTGGATTCAAAGGGTACATCGCGTAAAGCCAACATGGCTTCTCGGCGAACAGCTTGGGATTGATCTTGTACGGATATTTTAGCGAGTTCGACGGGGGAATGTCCTGCGCGACGAAGGGCGCGAAGGGCTACAACACGTTGTTGTGCATCTGGAGCATTGCTAAGCATCTCTTGAACGGTTCTTGCCCCTTTGGGCGATTGCGCGAGTAACCATACAGCTCGACTGGAGAGATAGGGGGATGGTTCATCGCGCATAAACTTCTTCAATTGATTGTGTGATTGCTTTGATTGGCGGGCTAATTTTTCGAAGCCTAAGTAGCGAACATTGACCGCTGGACTTTTTAGCGTTTCAATTTGCCCTTTGGTGGTGCTTAGATCGTACCTAGGAGTGTTGAGTTTGGTGCCTTTGGGGGCAATTCGATAGATTGTTCCGCTTGAGGTTTTATCATTCATGCTATGGCCGCCTACGCCGGGATCATACCAATCGGCTACATAGATGGCTCCATCTGTGCCAACGCTCACGTCAGATGGGCGAAACCAAGTTCCTTTTTCGGCATCTTTTTTTGGCCACAAAAAGTTGAACCGTTCCAGTTCAAACCCTGCGCCTTTGGGCTTGGGTAAATAGCCATAGACAACCCGCATGGCGGATTCGCAACTGAGCAATAATCCATTATATTTCTTGGGTAAAGCCCCGTTTTCATAGTACACAATGCCGCAAGGAGCACCTGAGCCGTATACATCACCCGCAGGAATAGTACCGGGGTCTTCCTGGCGCCATTCGGCAATAGGCACAGATTGGCCGGGGCGTTGGTCAGATTGCCAGGTGCGTGAACCGTCTTCGGAGAAAAAACCAAGGTTGCCGTATTCCATCAACCATGTCGTTCTACTGGCTGGTGGATCGTCGTTATCGTTTTGGAAAACATCGCCAAATGATGTAAGGGTTTGTTCATAGCTATTTCTGAAATTATGGCCAATGGGTTCGAGTCCAGTTCCGTCTGGGCGTATACGAAACGCGATTCCACCCGTCCAGATACGTCCGTCGTCACTGACTAATTTAGGTTTGTTTTTACCCATGTACGGTGTGCCGCCGTTGTAGACACTTCCAGAGCGAAGGGTCCATCCAGATTTATCAGTGACGATATGAGGACCGGCGTTTCCTACATTAAAATAGAGCCAGCCGTCCGGTCCTGCGGTTATGGAGTGAAGGCTGTGATCGTGATCCAAACCGCCAAAACCTGTTAACCATAATTCTTTTTTATCGATTTTAGGATCGAAGACTCGATTGTTGTCTACATCGGTATACAGGATCATGTGCGGGGCGCTGGCAACTAAAATTCGATTTCCAATGACTGCAATTCCCAAGGGAGCTACAAGATCGTTGTCTTGTACAAAAACATGACTGGAATCGGCTACACCGTCGCCATTGGTGTCTTCAACAATAACCACTCGATCGCCTTCTTTGTGGGATAGCGGCATTTTGTTTTTGAATGAACGGTAATTGACGGCTTCAGTAACCCAAATGCGCCCATCTTTATCGACATCCATATTGGTTGGGTTGTAGAAAAGGGGAGACGTTGCCCAAACACTTACTTCCAATCCTTCAGGTACATTGAAAGATTCTGCTGGGATGAAATCACTGTGTGCGGAAAAGGGACTAAAAAAGGAGATGAGTGTACACGTAATGCAAAGTGGGATTAACCGAATCATGTTATTTACTATTCCTTTAGGGAGTCCAATATAGTTTTTTGTCTGGCCATAAATTGTTCCACAAATTCAGTGGCCGGTGCATTGAGTATTTCATCGGGTGTACCAATTTGATGACACACGCCATCTTTCATGACGGCTA
Source organism: uncultured bacterium (assembly GCA_938082445.1). Classification (GTDB taxonomy): domain Bacteria; phylum Hydrogenedentota; class Hydrogenedentia; order Hydrogenedentales; genus DTSJ01. Next base: position 4,549 of record CALLLL010000050.1, on the reverse strand, counting down.
TGCGATGAGCCAAGGTAAGTGCCTCTTCTTGGTCATGGGTTACATAAATGGCGGTGGTGCCCAATCGTTGTTGAAGTTCAGCGAGTTGGGTGCGGGTTGAGTAGCGTAATTCAGCATCGAGGTTACTTAGGGGTTCATCCAAAAGTAAGATGTCGGGATGAACTGCGATTGCACGGGCCAGGGCTACGCGTTGTTGCTGTCCGCCACTGAGTTCCGTTACACGCCGTTTTTCTAAGTTATCGAGTTTAACCAATTCCAATGCTTCGGCTACACGAGGAGCAATTTCATTTTTGGGCATCTTTCGGGCTTTGAGACCAAAGGCAACATTGTCAAAGATGTTCATATGGGGGAAGAGGGCATAGTTTTGAAAAACCATGGCCGCATTGCGTTGTTCAGGCGGGAGAGTAGTAACATCGTTATCATCAAAATGCACTGTGCCAGAGTCGGGAGTTTCAAGGCCGGCAATTACGCGCAGGGTCGTTGTTTTTCCGCAACCGCTATGTCCCAAAAATGCGAAAAATTCACCATCGGCAATGTCTACGGAAAAATCTTTGACGCCACCGCCTTCAGGATATAACTTGGTGATATTTTGAATGCTGACTCGACTCATTGGGCATCGTGTACTTCGCTTTTCCAGCGATCCGCCCACACTTGTTCCTTCTCTGCAAAAACAGTCCAGTCAATAGGCAAGGCATCCACTTCTTGAGTGCTCATCCATACTGGGAGAAGTGATTTATCTATGTCATTGCGTGAGGGCATTTTGGCATAGGACTGAGCTTGATGTACCAAGGCTTCTTGTGTGGTGACAAATTCATAGAACAGCTGTGCACTGTTAGGATGTGGAGCATTGGCTACCAATGCAATTCCTTCAGTGAGAACTGGGGCTTGTTTCGGAATGTGAAAATCGAATGGATAACCGTTACGTTCTCGCTGCATCACAGCATCGGGTGCAATCCAAACACTGACTAACTCGGGGGTGCGTTTCATTTTATCAAAGAGCAATTGCGGTGACTTGGGGTATTCAACAGTTGCTGAATGCAATTGTTTTAGCCATGCGATTCCGGCATCATCGCTGCCCTCGCGCAACATTACAGAGCCAATAAAGGTGCGCATGGTTCCGGAAGGAAGAGGAAAGCGCAGGGCAATTTTTTGATTCCACTCGGGGGTTAATAAATCATTCCAAGTTTGCGGTACGGTGTCATGTGTGTATTGGCGGTTATTAAACATGATGGCAATGGGGGTGTTGTAGGTGCCGTACCATTGATGGTCAGGATCTTTAAACCCTTCGGATACTCCCGCAGCCCACGTCGGCGAGTAGGCCGCGAGCAAACCTTGCTGCGAAGCTTTCATGAACATTGTGGAAGGGCCGCCCCACCAAACATCACATGCTGGACGTTGTTGTTCAGCATTTATTCGGTTGTAGACGTCTTGAGAACCCATGTCTAACCATTGGAGATCAATATTGGGATAGGCTTCTTCGAATAATTTCTCGTAGTCTTTACCCATTTCGGGACCATGTGGACTATAGACTACAACGGTATCGGTTTGGGATTGTTTGGTCTCGGGTGATGAGCATGCAGAAACGAATATGGCAAGACTGAGAATCGCAATACAATATTTCATAGTGGGGACTCCGGAAATTCTAGCGAACGCCGAAATGGCTGTTTTCTTCTACATATAATTCGTCTTTGGATAATGGGAATCGATCGCCATAGCGAACAAATTCAACATGTCCATCCAAATACAAAACATTGCTTCCGCCTGGAACATGGTTGAACACGTTGTTGCCGTCGCTCGTTCCCTCCGAAGCTTTGCTGCCGAAGGCATCCCACATTATGGGTATTTCACTTTGGGCACTTGCTGAAGCCGCTGGATTGTTTATGTTGGTAATAAGAAAGCGTTCAATGCCTTCGCGTAAGCGCAATACAGTATCGGTGCGTGCTGTACCAGTTGAAAAATCACCGCTAAGAATTTGCGCGGGAGTGGGAGAGGTCGTTGGACTTGGTACCCAAGGGGGCCAAGCTGCATATGAACTATTGATGTCTAAATCATCTTCATACGATTTTAAACGTCTGTCATTGCTACCAGGAATTTTAATTTCCGTCAATGGATCAAATAGTTCTATTCCAGCAATCTCAACGGTATCAAGTATAGGGTTTATCGTGGTTGCACCCCAAATTCCATAATATTCTTGGACATTTGTAGCGAGGTAGCCTTTATACGTATACGATCTGCCCAACTCGCCGCTTAAATAGTAATCGTGTGATAAAAGGTCATAACTGTTTAATGTGCCTTCCTGCCATTGATCATAATCGCCGCTGGCTGGAGTGCGTGTGCCGACAACAGCCCAATTCGGATCGACTTGGGGATCGGATGGGCACAAGCTGATATTTAAGTCGGCCAAGTACTCAGGATAAATTGTTTCGGCATGAGGGGATGCCCAAAGATGTGAGGAACGGTTGGCGCCACTCAAACTGCCATAAGGACTTAGCGGTGGAAGTTTATTGCCATTGGATTCGTTTGCATACATTTTGAACACTAAGCCAAATTGCTTGAGGTTGTTCTGGCAACTACTTCTGCGAGCGGCTTCTCGTGCTCGTGATAGTGCTGGCAATAAGATGGCTGCCAGTATTCCAATAATGGCAATAACCATCAATAATTCAATCAACGTAAATCCATTTTTCTTCATTACAACCATTCCAATTCGACTAGAAACAAAAAAACCACAGCATGAAATCGAGTATATCATTCATGCTGTGGGGTATTCAGCTTATATATTCAAGTCTTAAAGACTTTATTAATATAATATTATTCTTTTGACTCTGCTTCTTCTTGAGGTGCTTCAGGTGCTTCTGGTGCTTCATCTCCACCTGAACATCCTGTGAAGCAAACTGCCAATGCGATCATCATTGTTGCCATTAGTGCTTTCATTTTAATTCCTTTCGGTTGGTCTATCTCAAAATACCTTTGTTGAATTGTCATAGTACTTGATTTAAGTAGATTTGTCTATAGTTCATCTGCATATTCACTATGAAGAGAATAATTTATTAAAAGTATACGTAATTACATAACTGTATTATAATAATAAAGACCTTGTTTTACGGGGGTGCAAAATTTTTTTAAAAAAATATGGAACTTTTTGGATCTTGGGGGGATGACACAAGGATATAAGGGTGATAATCGTACGGGTGGAATAGTGTGAATTGTGTAATTCTAAAAAGGGGTCAAACTTGATTTAAGTACCGGAAACTTACACAATATTCCAAAGGGTTATCGTTATCTCAATAATATTTAAACGGAGCAAAAAAACATGTCTAAGCCAAGAGCCAGAAAGCGTAAAAGTAACTGTAAATGTAAGGGGCCAGTCGATCGCCGTTCGTTTTTGAAGGTTGGTGCACTCAGCGGTTTAGGGTTAACTTTAGGTGACTATTTCTCTATGCAGGATGCTGCTGCGCAAGAAGCTGTCGCCGAGGCAACTACTAAAGCCAAAGGTCCTAAAGCTGAATCCGTCATTTTTGTATATCTTGCAGGTGGTATGACTCACTTGGATACCTTTGATCCTAAACCCTATGCGCCCATCGAATATCGTGGAGAGCTCGGCGTAGTTAAAACAAATACCGGTGAAGAATTTGGTGGCCAATTGCCTCGATTAGCCAAAGTTGCAGATAAGATGACTGTTATCCGTTCAATGTCTCATGGTGAAGCTGCGCACGAACGCGGCTCTCACAATATGCTGACAGGCTATCGCCCTAACCCTGCGATTGCTTACCCAAGTCTTGGTTCGATCGTTTCTCTTGAATATGGCTCCCGCAATGATCTCCCTGCATACATTGGGATTCCCAATGCAAATCAAAAAGATTTAGGTACTGGCTTTTTAAGTTCAGCTTATGCGGCCTTTAGTGTTGGAGGGGAACCTTCAGCAAAAGGGTTTAAAGTACGTGATTTGAAATTGGCTGACGGTATTTCCGTTGAGCGTATGGAAAAACGCAAAACACTGTTGCAATCCGTCGATAATCATTTCAGTACGCTTGAAGACGGTGATGTATTGGATGCAATGGATAGTTATTACCAACGTGCGTACTCATTGATTTCTTCAGAGAATGCACGTGAGGCATTTAACATTGCTGCAGAGCCTGATAAGGTACGCGATCGATACGGTCGCTCAGGTATTGGTCAGCGTTTATTGTTGGCTCGTCGTCTTGTTGAAGGTGGAGCGCGGTTCGTTTCAGTTGTTGATGGCGGTTGGGATCAGCACGTAAATATCAAAAATTCCATGAAAAGCAAAATGCCTCCAGTGGATCAAGGTATCGCAACATTGCTGTCCGATTTGGATGAGCGCGGTATGTTGGACAAAACATTGGTCGTTGTGACCACTGAATTTGGCCGTACGGTGAAGCTGAATAAAGATGGTGGACGTGACCACTGGGCAAAAGCATTCTCGAGTGTTATGGCAGGAGGCGGTATCAATCGCGGAATGATTTACGGTAAAACTGATGCGCGTGGTTCCGAGCCTGTTGAAAAGGCTGTTTCCCCAGAAAACTTTGCAGCC
>CALLLL010000049.1 GCA_938082445.1 uncultured bacterium | reverse complement strand
GATTTGTGGAGCAGTAGCGGGTATTTCGTCTGCAGGACTAAAACAATCTATTGATAACCGCTAAGGGGTGGAATCGCATAGCGTTTCCCTTCTATAGAGGCAATTTTCTCTCTAAAACATTGCGTTGATAACCCTATTTTTTGTAGAGTAGACCTTGTATGTTGATGGATGCTTCATCTTCATATAGAACAAGGGGTTATGGGGTGTTTACCCGCTTGGGGGTGAGCGCCGAATGTAGATCAACCTTGGGTTGATAGAGGCGGAATGTATGTCTTCAAATTTAAGTACTGTACTGAAATCTTCCATATTCAGGAAGCAGCTCAGTGCGTTGACGGGATTGGCCTTGGTGGGCTTTGTCATCGCGCACTTAGCGGGTAATCTATTCATTTTCATGGGGCCTGAGGCCTTTAACGAATACGCGCATTCTCTTCAAGAGATGGGGCACGGTAAGTTGGTTTGGATTATGCGATCGGGCCTATTTGTCGCATTTTTGATTCATATCATCGTCACCTTATCCTTGGCTTGGGAAAATACACAAGCCCGGGCAACTCGATATGAAGTTACGCAAAGCCACGGCAATCGAAAATTTGCGACCAAAGCCATGAAGTATACCGGCGGCGTGATGCTGATTTTCATTATTTTCCATTTAATTGATTTCACCTTGGCTGAAAAGACCGGTGCGGGTTCGATGGTTGATGGAGTCGACTTGGGATTGTATGGCTTGGTGTTTAATGACTTCCATAATCCCATTCGAGTCATTGGTTATATCATTGCAGTATCAGCGGTGGGGCTACACTTGACGCATGCGATTCAAAGTATGTGTCAGACCTTAGGGTTAAATCACGAAAAGTACACGCCTGTCATTAAGAAGGTTAGTTTGACGGCTGGGATTGTTGTGGCCGTGATGTTTTCTGCCATCCCCCTTTACATAGCATTTCTTGCTTAAGCCTTTTGGAGTATAATTATCATGGCAACACGAAAAACTGGATTGAATTCAAATATCCCCGATGGGCCAATGGCCGAGAAGTGGGAAAGTCATAAATTTAATATGAAGCTGGTGAATCCGGCGAACAAGCGTAAATTTAATGTGATTGTTGTAGGTACTGGGCTGGCAGGTGGAGCGGCTGCCGCTTCGATGTCGGAGCTGGGCTACAATGTGCAATCATTCTGCATCCAAGATAGCCCACGTCGTGCACACAGTATTGCGGCACAAGGCGGGATTAACGCGGCAAAGAACTATCAGAACGATGGTGACAGTGTGCATCGTTTATTTTACGATACTGTAAAAGGGGGCGACTATCGCGCCCGCGAAGCGAATGTGCACCGTTTGTCTGAAATTAGCCGCAACATCATTGACCAATGCGTGGCTCAAGGTGTTCCTTTTGCACGTGATTACGGCGGATTGTTGGATAACCGTTCCTTTGGTGGGGCGCAAGTGTCACGTACGTTTTATGCTCGCGGACAAACCGGACAACAGCTGCTGTTAGGTGCCTATAGCGCCTTGATGAAAGAAGTGAATAAGGGCGGTGTGACGTTGCATACCCGCCGTGAGATGTTGGACTTGGTGGTGATTGATGGCCGTGCGCGTGGCATCATTGTACGCAACTTGGTCACGGGCCAAGTGGAACGTCATATTGCCGATGCGGTGTGTATGGCGACGGGGGGCTACGGAAACGTATTTTACCTCTCCACCAATGCGATGGCCTCGAATGTAACGGCTACTTGGCGTTGTCATAAGCGAGGGGCGTATTTCGCGAATCCTTGCTTTACCCAAATTCACCCCACATGTATTCCGGTGAGTGGTGATCATCAGTCGAAGTTGACGTTGATGAGTGAGAGTTTACGGAACGATGGACGTATTTGGGTTCCGAAGAAGAAGGACGATGATCGCCATCCAAATGACATTCCTGAAGACGAGCGCGATTACTATCTTGAGCGTCGTTATCCTGCCTTTGGTAACTTGGTGCCGCGTGATGTGGCGTCTCGTGCTGCAAAAGAGCGTTGCGATGCAGGCTATGGGGTCGGACAAACGAAGAAAGCGGTATACCTAGACTTTGGTTCGGCCATTGAGCGTTTAGGTAAAGATGCGATTGAAGCCAAATACGGTAACCTCTTTCATATGTATCAAAAAATTATGGATACCAACCCCTATACGCAGCCAATGATGATTTATCCGGCTGTACACTACACAATGGGCGGGCTTTGGGTCGATTACAATTTGATGAGTAACTTACCGGGCTTGTTTGTGCTGGGTGAAGCCAACTTCTCGGACCACGGCGCGAATCGCTTGGGTGCGAGTGCCCTGATGCAGGGCTTGGGCGATGGATATTTTGTCGCCCCCTTAACGGTGGGTAATTATTTAGCGGAAGCGGATTTGGTGGATGCAGATACTGAGGACGAAGCCTTTGTGGAAGCGGAAGAAGGCGTTACAGGTCGCATTGAAGAAATGTTGTCTATCAAAGGTAGCCGTACAGTGGATGATTTCCACCGTGAGCTTGGGCTTGTCATGTGGGATAAATGCGGTATGGCTAGAAATGAAAGGGGCTTGAAACAGGCTCTTAAAGAAGTTCGTCAGATTCGCGCTGAGTTCTGGGAAGATGTGAATGTGGTTGGTACGGAAGGTTCCTTTAATCAGGTGTTGGAACGTGCAGGCCGTGTTGCGGACTTCTTAGAGTTTGCCGAATGCATGATTTATGATGCAGCCGAGCGCAAAGAATCCTGTGGTGGTCACTTCCGCGAAGAGAGTCAGACCGAAGAAGGAGAGGCCTTGCGCGATGACAAGAACTTTAGCTTCTGTTCTGCGTGGGAGTTTAAAGGCGTAGGGAAGAAGCCAAAGTTGCATAAAGAAGCGCTTAAATTTGAAGTCGTGAAATTGACTCAAAGGAGTTATAAATAGTCATGGGAAAAAAAATTACACTTACATTACGCGTATGGCGTCAACAAAATTCCCAGGCCGAGGGCCAGTTCGCGACGTATAAAGTTACGGATATCGACACAGACATGTCGTTTTTAGAGATGTTGGATGTCGTGAATGCTGGCATCGAATTGCAAAGCGGTGATCCCATTGCATTCGACCATGATTGTCGTGAAGGTATCTGCGGGATGTGTGGTGCAGTGGTTAATGGCCAGGCCCACGGACCCGATCGCGGTACAACTTTATGTCAATTGCATATGCGTCACTTTAGTGATGGCGACACTTTGGTGATTGAGCCATTCCGTTCACGGGCCTTCCCAGTGGTCAAAGACATTGCCGTGGACCGCGGTGCATTTGATCGAGTAATCCAAGCGGGTGGTTATGTGTCAGTACGTACGGGCCAAGCACCCGATGCCCATGCGGTACCCATTGCGAAAGAAGCAGCCGATAAAGCCTTTGATGCAGCAGCCTGTATTGGATGCGGTGCGTGTGTCGCGGCTTGTCCGAATGCATCGGCTATGCTTTTTGTATCCGCCAAAGTGAGTCATCTGAATCTGTTGCCACAAGGGCAGCCTCAAAAAGATTCGCGAGTGTTCAATATGGTCAATCAAATGGACAGCGAAGGCTTTGGAAACTGCTCCAATGAGTACGAATGCGAAGCGGCTTGTCCGAAAGAAATTTCTGTGCAGAACATCGCACGCATGAACCGTCAATACTTAAAAGCCGCGATCAAAAACGAAGGCTAGTGTCACTCAATCATTTAGTATTCTATCCCTGTCCAATCGTATAGTGGGCAGGGATTTTTTTGCCATATGACGGATTAGTCTGTTTTGCGCTCAATGGTTAATAGTGAGCTGTCAATGAGATGAAGCGCAGAGCCAAATTGATCATCGACATAATATAAAGCCCACGCTTCTTTGCCGTCTTCATCCTCTCGCTTCGGATAACCCACTAGCTCAAGCAATTGAAAAGTTTGTGGTCGTGAATTGTCTATTTCTACCGAATAGATCAAGGATGGCTGATCTGGATTTACGCCATGAGCATCGTTGGGTTGGTTAATTTCAATCATTAACCTATAAGGGGTAACGGTATCGGATTGGGCCGGCAGTATGTAATCAGCAGGATCAAATGAGCCATTGGGAGTTGCACCGGATACACCATCAACATCTGTTTCTTCAGACGATTCTGCATCACGCTTAGCTTGCTCCCATCCCGCGACTTTGAAATTCCAGTAGGGGAGTTGTGATTTGCCTGCATCATCAGGCGCACGAAGTGTTTTGATATGGTAGGCTCCTTGATTTTCTAACCATATGGCAATGTGCGGAGGCTGTTGTGTGGAGTAGTTTTTTCCTGATTTTACGCTAAGTTGCATAGTATAGGAAGGAGATGGGGTATACTCAAAACTCATTCCTGTATCGTGCAGTTCAAAGCGATCAAGCGAAGGGCCGAAATTTTTACTGAGTCCCAAAATTTGCTTAACGGGTTTCGGTTGAAGGATAAATACTCCGCTGAGTATTAAAATAACTATCAGGCATATCCAGACAATCTTGCTCTGTGCATATTTTTTAAGAGGGCGAAAGTTATTGTGGATATGCAACGCAGCCAATGCAATAAAAAGAAAGCCCATTAGTGAATGCAGACCAACAATTTGAATTGAGAATGGTCGGGCAAAAGCGAGCACACCGCTTACAGCCATTACCAAAAAGGTTAAGGCCAAGAGCAATGTTACATATCGTCGTCGGGTTGCACTCATGCTTTTTGGGGGACAATGGCTTTATGGGCGCGGAGCAATTGATGGATATCGTTGAGGGGGACTTCCAATGGAGTCGTTTGTTGTTTCACTGCCAATGCCGCAGCTGCACCGGCCGCTTGCCCCATGCCCATGCATGATGCCTGCACACGTAAGCCTGAATTTGCTAGGCGGTCACTGGATACACACCGGCCTGCTACCAATATATTGCGACTTCCTTTAGGCACTAACGCGCTTAGTGGAATCGTGGGGACGGTACCGGGTTTTAATGGCTTCGGGCGAACTCCTGTTTTGGTGTGGAGGTCTACAGGATAAAAAGCGTAACTGACTGCGTCGTCAAAATGGCGACCGGAAGTGTAATCGTTAACAGTAATGATGGTTTCACCTTGAATGCGGTAACTCTCGCGAAAGCTTGCTTCGGGTTGCATGTGCATCAAGCGTTTTTTTGAGTCACGCACT
>CALLLL010000048.1 GCA_938082445.1 uncultured bacterium | reverse complement strand
CGAGGATCCGTCATCATTAATTGCCCTTCAGACTCAGAAAGCGCTGGATGAACTTGATTCTCGGGCATATTTTCATACGTCCTAAAACTAGTATTAATTTGATTCATATTCAACGCACATAATGCACGCATATAAGAATCATTTTCCAAAGTATACCCTTTATTTGCCCAATCCGTCGTCGGCACATAGCCCGTCAATGTCGCCAGCGCATTCATGGTGGACTCGGTCATAGGGAATTTACCCGGATAATCAATCCATTCACGATGACCATCAAGAAAGACAACATGCCCCCCCGTTAACCCTTCATGATGATCCGGCCACTCAATAAACACCGGAATTTCATGAGCAAACACCTGCTGCTCAAAAATATCTGCGCCATCCACAATCAATGGCCCACCATAACGATAAAAATCTTTCAAACGGTAAATGGCGTCACCATAACTCGACTCTGCAATTAAATCACCCGAAAAATCGCCATCCCCTAACATCTCTGCGTTATACGCATCGATAAAACTCAGCACATCATCATCATTGGTCAAAGCATAGCCCAAATACAGATAATGTTCATCTTCGAAAAAAATGTCAGCCCCTTCAACCGTTGTACCTGGACACGCAAATATATCTTCAAAAGTAATAAACGGCAATTCATCCTCGGTAAACATCAAATTACCAGGAATGGGTGATAATAAAGGATAGACTCCATCTTCGTTATCAGTATTATAATTTGCAAAGGCCTTAGCACCCCAATTTAATCGATTTAAATTTCCGCCACAAAAATTCAAGTATTTATACGGATCTATATCAGGATTACTTCTGGGCGGAGATTCCCGCCATTCTGTCACAGGTGCATGCCCCGCCAATGCAGCCAAAGCACTGATCGTGGCCTCTGTCATCGGAAATTCTTCCGGATACTCCATCCACTCCACATGCCCATCCATAAATAAAACATTCCCACCAGAAGCATCAGGATGGTTATCAGGCCACTCAATCATTAGAGGCGTTTTGGATTGCTGATGTATTGATTTTGCAGGTTGATTAATATCCGTGATATAAAAACGCTCTATCCCCTCACGCAAACGCCGCAATACATCTCCATCCCCATAACTAGCCGGGGCCGGAATATCCTCTGAAAAGTCCCCACCGCCAGCGATAATTCCTGGGTAAGCAGCAGCAAAACTCTGCACATCGTCGTCGTTAAGTAATAAATGACTTAAATATACAAAATGCTGATCATCAAAAAGAGATATCGGTTCCGAAGGAGCAGGTCCTGGGCAATGTAAAATCGTCTCATTTTCTAAGTAGTCAGGATACATCTCCTCGGCAGAGAACATCAGACGTCCCGACTCACTCGACATTAACGGGTAAACATTGCCCGAAGAGTTATTCGAAAAATACTTATATCTCCAGCCTAACTGATTTAAATTATTTTGACACGTTGCAACAAACCCAGACTTATACCCAGTGGGATCTTGTTCCTGAGAATACACCTCTGACCGCTCTCTCAGATTTAAACTATTGGGTGGCTCATAATTTGCCAATGCAGCTAAGGTATTAATACACGTTTCCGTCATCGGAAACTCGCCTGGATATGGCTGCCACTCCACATGGCCATCCATATACAACACATTCCCGCCCCACCCTTGCTGATGATTATCCGGCCAATCCCACATGACCGGTATCGTGGATTGGACTTCGGCTGAACCTCCAGGATTGTTGATATCGGTAATCATAAACCGTTCAACACCTTCGCGCAATCGAATAAAACCTTCATCCGGATAAGGGTAACTGGGTGCACCCGGCAGATTCTCTGAAAAATCACCACCGTTCACTATTTGATTGGAATACGCCTCGGCAAACCCCAATACATCTTCATCAGCCATCAATAAATACCCTGTATACACATAGTACTTATCATCAACCAACTCTTCTGGAAGTGGATCCCCTACTCCCGGACATGCAAAGATCTCAGTATTTGGCACATATTCAGAGACTACATAGGTCCCATCAAACATGAGCTTGCCAGCCTCACTCGAAAGCTCTGGATACTTTTCCCCCTGGCTTTCATTAGCATACATCTTAAAGACCAACCCCATCTGCTTAAGATTATTTTGACAGCTCGCAATATGTGACCAAATCTCAAAATGGATACGTTGCGACCAAATAGTCTCTGCCACACCAGAAACTTTAGCCCCAATAACCAAGATCAGCAACACCGCTGCCCATGCACTCCAACGCGCCTTACGAGCCATTTGTTTCGTATGTGAATCCATGTATACCCAATCTCCTTTTAGACTCCACCCATAGAATCCAGCTGTACTATAACCCATACCATACTAAAGCACAATAACAAAGAGTTTGCGAACTTCACATCTTCCTTCACGTTATGCTAAAGTATCGCCATGAACACACAAAAAACAGGCATATTATTAATCAATACAGGCTCACCCGACAGCCCAAGTGTCCCCGATGTAAAAAACTATTTACGCCAATTCCTCTGGGACTACCGAGTTATCGATTTAGCGCCCATACCCCGTTGGCTACTCCTAAACCTAGTTATATTGCCCCGCAGACCCAAAGAATCCGCGCACGCCTACTCACAGATATGGACCGATCGAGGGTCCCCACTCATTTTCCACAGCGAAGACTTCAGAGATGGACTACGCAAACGCCTCCCCGAATCGCTCATCGAAATTGGCATGGCCTATGGGAAACCCTCCATCCCCGATGCAATTGACAGCCTACTTGAACAAGGCGCAAACCGTATAGTGCTAGCTCCCATGTTCCCCCAATACGCCTCAGCCACCTTCGGAGCAGTACTCGAAGTAGCCCATAAACACCTCAGCACAAAATTAAACGTGCCCCCATCCACATCCATCGCACCCTACTACAATCATCCCCTTTTTCTCGACGCATGGGCAGCCAATACCAAAGCACAACTAGACTCCTACAAGCCCGATCACATCGTACTCAGCTTTCATGGGCTACCAGAACGCCACATTAAAAACTGTGACCCCACAGGCAAAGCATGCCTTCAGCAAAACGATTGTTGTGAACGCTATCTAGAACACAACCCAACATGCTACAAAGCACACTGCTTGGCCACCGCAAAAGGAATTATCGAGCGCTTAGGTTTAGAAGAAGGTAGCTATACCGTTAGTTTCCAATCACGCCTGGGTAAAGATCCATGGATAGGCCCAGCTACAGACGACAGTATCGACGCCCTTGCACAATCCGGAGTGAAACGACTTGCAGTACTATCCCCAGCATTCGTCGCCGACTGCATAGAAACCATTGAAGAAATCGGTATTCAAGCGCGCGAAAGTTTCGAAGAAAACGGCGGAGAGTCATTCGAATTACTCCCTTCACTAAACAGCGAAGACACCTGGATAGATGCCTTCGCTGAAATACTAAAAGAGTCTATGTAATACAGAGCTAGCTCGTTATATTTAAAACAGTCGCCCCATGTAAATTAATCGTCGGTTTTTCTTTAGGAAGCTCATCCGTTTCCGATAAATTATCAAACAACTCTTCCCAAGTATCACGCATATCAGTCATTAACTGAACACATTCGACTAACAGCTCAGGCTCTTTCTTAATATTGGCCTGCGTCAACAAATGCTGAAAATAT
>CALLLL010000047.1 GCA_938082445.1 uncultured bacterium | reverse complement strand
AGGTGTTGTATAGCACCTTTACTCCACGCAAACTCTCTATCAATTTATCGGGTGCATCAAAATTAAACGGGTGCACTTCTAACTTTCCAGATAAGGGGCTTTCCCTGTCGGGTGAATTGGTCAGGGTCATTACTTCATACCCTTCGTTAAGCAATGCTCGGGCTATATAACTACCCGTATACCCAAAGGCTCCTGTTACTGCATGTTTCTCAGGCATCGTGTTGTTCCTCCAAGTTGGGGGTTGCTGTACAGGACTCCACTAACTGAACAACTTTCACCAGGGATTTATTAATTTGTCCCATCAAAGGTAAATTGCTCATAGAAAGTGCTGTCAGTATCAATTCAAGACTTAAATCAATTAAGCGATTCGTTCGTACTTGCTCATGCGAAGTGTCGTTTATCCAATACAACACTATGCCCATTTGATAAAGCCAAAAGAGTTTTGCCATATGTGGACGCAATACTTTATGTACTTTAAGATTACTATTCTCTATTAAGTATTCAATTTGGCCTATGGCTTCATCTCTTAATTCTTTTGTAGATGAACTAAATGGAGATAGTGGGTTTTGTAGATTCCCAGCTTGTTGAACCAACACACCAAAAAATGAGCGAACCGGAAGTAATTGCTCATGTTTGAATTGAAGGAGTAATTTGAAGCAAGTCTTGTAATCTGACTCTTTGGCCAATATTTCCCCGAGACGATGCTCAACTTCTTTACTCGATTCTGCATAGTAGTGCAAAACCAATTCATCTTTGGTTTTGAAATAGTAGTACGCCGCTCCCAAGGACATGTTCGCTTTTTCTGCTATCGCACGCATAGTAGTCTGCTCATACCCATGTACTTGGAATAATTCCAACGATGCCTTTAGTATTTTCTCTTTGCTGATATCACTTTTTTTTGGCTTATTTGTAGTCATTTCAAGGCCCTCTATATTTTGAACATGTTCAAAATATACCATTTCAGCACAGAGACTTCAAGTTTTTATGAACGCGTTCAAAAATTAAGCTGGCACACTAAGTTATTTAATGGCATATACTTATGAACAAACCGTCTATTAGGCCTATAAATTTTTTTAGCTCTATACACTGCTCAATGGTAAACTCTTGTCGGGAAAACGCGATTTATGCTATACTTTTCTATTGCTGTATTTTAAACTATGTACAGCAAAGGTTACTTAAATCATTTGGCTACATAGGAATAGAACTACCCCCCGCTTCTATTATGAATAGTCTTACACCTTATATACTTCGATCATGCTTGGTATGCGCTTCCGTCGCATCGGCTTTGCTCTTAAGCACTCCTTCTTTTTCTGACTCCATCAAATTGAATGGCAAAATCTATGATAATGTCTACGTGAGTCCGGGAACTTCGACGCATTACGTGCGTTTCGCCGATGATGGAACGTTAGTGAGTGTACCCAATGAAGAAATTGATTCTTCGTCCGTTGTGCTCAGTGATCCTGATGAACGCCGCGCTATTTCCGCAACGTGGAAAGCTAAGCGGCGTGAAAGTATGTCACATAAAACTTTGACCTATAATGAATGGCGCGATAAAGTACGCCGTAAAGACACCAAACCGGTTATCAAAGCGGTCCCTGAAGCTAAACCCTCGACGCCTCGCCGACTTACTCAATCGGACTTGAAGGCTAAAATGGCTCGTCGCAATACCAGCAGTAGCCGTGGTCAAATCAAAAAGTTTGTCAATAGTGAGGGTGTGGCATCCTTGACAAACACACCTGAATATTTTGAAGGTAAGCCAGAATATCTTGAAGTTGATTTCAATTATGATGTCATTGTGGTACCCGATAAATTTAAAGGGCAATCTGGGCAACCCGATCCGGATATGAAGCACATCGATGATATTATCACTCACTATGCTAACAAGTATGATTTAGATAAGGCCCTTGTATATGCGGTAATCAAGCAGGAGAGTAACGGGAATCCCAAAGCCATCTCCCATGCAGGCGCTCGCGGCTTAATGCAATTAATGCCGGGTACTGCTCATGACTTGGGTGTGTATAATTCTTTTGACCCTGTACAAAATATTGCTGGGGGCACTCAGTATCTAAGCAAGATGAAAGAATTGTTTGATGACGATGTTACCTTGGTTTTAGCAGGATATAATGCTGGCCCAGGGAATGTGAAAAAATACAACGGCGTACCGCCCTTTAAAGAAACACAAAATTATGTGCGCCGGGTGCAGCAATTACAACGACTGTACAAACGCACCGGAATGCCCAAATTCGAGATGTTGGCTTCGGCTAAAAGTGCATCGGGTAGAAAACGACAGTAACTAAACCTTCAGTAAGGGGTCGCTTTCACCTGCATCACGAAAGGCATTGCTCCGCTCAACACAAGTGGGGCAAGTTTCACAGGGATTCTCTCCCCCACGATAACAACTCCACGTGCGTGCGAAGTTAACTCCCAATTCCACTCCCCGAGAAACCAGTTCATTTTTTTTCATTCCGACGAATGGTGCATGGACGGTTATGGCATCCTTTCGATTTAATGACAACACAGCATTGATACGTGTTAAGAATTCTTCCGTGCAATCCCAGTAGCCATATTCGTCGTGTGCTTGTGCACCATAATAGATATCCCTAATGCCTTCAGCCTCTGCATAGGCTGCTGCGATAGACAATAACATCATGTTGCGATTGGGGACATAAGTAGGCGGTTGTGATAAATCATCCTCACTTAACGAATCCAAATCGGGCACCTCTGCCCCTTCGGAAACCAACGAGGTTCCCTCTGCCAACAATCCCCCCATAAAGCTTATATCCACGATTTTCAATCTTCCGTGTGGAAGCATATCCACCTGGGCCTGGGCACAGTCCAGTTCACGTAGATGTCGTTGACCGTAGTTATAGCCCAAGGCCTGTATAGAGTCATAATTATTGCTTTGATGGACGTGATGGAGGAGTACCGACGAATCCAATCCACCACTTAATAATACGAGTGCTGTTTGTTTTGAGTGCATTGTTGTTGCCTTATGGAACTTTACTGAAGATGACCACACTGTATCATATCGTCCTGCGGTCGGAAAACTTCGGTACTTGTCTGTACTTTGAAAGAAGGGTATGATATACCTATTAAGTAATAATTTATCATGTCACAACATAGAGGGTATACCATGTCAGACCAAAACAAACAACCATCGAC
>CALLLL010000046.1 GCA_938082445.1 uncultured bacterium | reverse complement strand
GTACTTCTGATACTTCCGAGTCATAATCATGTCTCCTTTCAAAGAGTGTAATTATTTCCCGGATCAATACTCCACTTTTAGGCGAGCATTACAAAAAGCTATGCCTACACATTGTGTACCGCTGAAGGCCAAGGGCATAAGGATGAAGCCATGCAGGAATTCCAAAGCCAAGCCGCTCAGTTCTTTGATAATGCGAGCAAGCCTTTGGGAGGAAAGTAATGGTGAAACGCTTTTTCACAGGAGTTTCTCTCGTATTGTTCTTTGCTGCTTCGACTGCATACACGAATGTAGCTGAAGTTGATTATATTGCACTTATTAAAGAATCTACAGCGGGTGTGGAAGATGATATTCGTGAATCGTGGGCTTATACAGAAACAACCACAAGTTCAGAAGGAATCTTTGTGGGACTGTATGACCCACGCCAGCCAAAGGGCAAACGGTGGACGCTGGAATCAGTCGATGGACGAGCTCCTAAAGAGAAAGAGACGAGCAAATTTTTAAAAGAAAAAATGGGCCTAGAAGAACAGGAAGAAAACGATGAAAATTCCGGACCGACATCACTGGTGGACGATCTGAAAGAAGTCCGTCTTGTGGAAGAGACGGATGAGTTTTGGCTATTGGGATTTACCCCAAAAGCAGAAGGTGAATTCAAAGATATTATGAACGAACTGGATGGACGTATCAAGATTGATAAGACCAATCGTGTACTGGAATATATCTCGGTCAACAGCACAAAGGCATTTAAACCCAATTTTGCAACTCGGATTTATCGATTTAACATGAAATTGGATTTCGGGCGTGCGACAGAAGAAGGTCCCCTTGTGGTCACATCATTGGACTTCGATATCAACTTAAAAACAGTGGGTGTTATTAAAGTCGATGAAACCGTCTCTGTAACATTTAGCGAGTATACTTTTGTCGGCGGTTGAAGAAAATGCCTAGCAATAAAATCCAGACCGTCCTTAAGTTTTCACCGATTATTTTTTCTTCCCGACCTTATCCCTACGCGCTTTGAGTTCCTTCATAGTCGTGAGGATGATCCCTTCTTCTTCGATGGCTTTTTTGGTGCGTGGATCTATCATCACCAAGTAGTCACCGTATAAGAAATCTCGGTTTCCGTTGATGATCCCAATCATGTCGTTGGGCTTCGTGCAGTGGATGATCATATAGGTGATTCCGGGTTTTAGATTTCGAATGGAGTCCACATACAATCCCACTTTTTCATCGAGATCCAATGTTTTCCAATCGTAACTGTCGCCGTGGATATGGTCGAGAACAGGCAATCCACCGTCCCACACTTTTTTAGCAATCTTTCCAGCCTGCGGCACCATGAGTATGGGAATTTGTTTTTCGATTCCTACTTTTACATAGCGCTCGATAAATTCTGGGCGGAAAAGGGTACCCATATGAGAGTCCATATGAGTAATGGGAAATCCCATGGTTTCAGCGCGATCAATTTGTGCACGTATTTCCAGTTCAACCTCGTCAGCAGTGGCATTCTTTACGACAAGGCCGACATTGTCCGGTAGGCAGCCATGTTCATCGGTCAATCCGGGCACTTGATTTTTACCGGCCAATGGGGTCCAACGAAAAGAGTCATATTCCGAAGTGAGTGTCAGGTGAAGTCCCATATCCGTGTCGGGGTTTTTCTTCATATAGGGCAGCCAGCCGGGCACCCATGGGCAGGGCATCATGACGCTGACAGAGGTCACCAAGCCATAATCCAAGGCTTCAGCCGCTCCTTCGTTATTGGCATGCGACATCCCGACATCGTCGCAGTGAATAATAAGCACACGGTCATCGGCTTTCCACCCTAGGCGCTCACCGTAGGTAGGCTCTGCATAAGTCACTCCACTTAGGGACATCAAAAACATAGATAGAATTGCAAAACGGCACATGACAGCGCTCCTTGTGTATTGGCTACTCATTAAAATTAATGAACGATTATTCGCCTGGGGCATATTCGCGTTCTAGATTATCAAGTACAGCCTCTTTTGTAAACAGGGTAGTACGCATTTCTTTTCGCGCAAAAAGGGGCGATTGGTCGTCGTAATGCTTAGAGTCTTTTCGTAGTGTTGCCGATCCATATTGATGCATGGATTCTGAAGTGAGGTTGCCTGCTGCATCCCAGCGCACGAGCATGAAGTAACAATCGCCGCCTTTGCCATCCAGTTGACCATCTTCGATCCCAACCAGCTCGCCATCGCGTTTGAATACGGAGTATATAGCACGTAGGGTATCAGGCCCGCCATCTACCGGCATGTTTACCTCTCCGCGAATTACGCGACTCACTTCGCCCCAAGCCACATCAATTCGCCCATGCTTTTCTTTTAGTATCCCAGCAGCCCACGTCATTTCATCAAGAATTTCCTGGATTGATTCTTCATTGAGTTCGACGCCTTCATCATTCGAATTCGGACGAAGGGTTAACATGACTATCGCCGCACTGGTGTTTTCTTTATTGGTTCTAAAATCCCATTTACGCCAAACGTTTAGAGCCTCTTGTGTCAATGGGTTATCCGATTGTGCTTCGGCCAGCTCTCGCCATATAGTTACCTCATCCGATGCTTCCGAATACGCATCATCAAATTTATAGGTGTGAAATTCTTCCCACGTAATGGATTCGTCTGCCCCCAAGAGTTCAAGATATCGTTGACCACGATTACTCATATAGGTTTCAAATCCCAAAGTAGCAGAGAAATCTTCTGCGCTGGGGTTCTCCGGCCCGGTGGTCGTTTGAAAGGGTGTGTTGTTGCAATTTTGTATAAACCCCGAAGCGGGATTGATCACCATTGGCATGGCATCATAGGGGATATATTCATCCCAAAGTGTTTCACTTGTATCGCCGGGCAAATACTGCTCCCAGTTATAGCCCTCATCACGGACAGGTGCTTTTGCATTGTAGATATAGGCGATATTGCCTTCTTTATCCGCATAGCCAGCATTGAGCGAAGCATTTGCCTGCATGCGCATCGCGCCTTCCCACTCTTCAAAATTTGTGGCCTTATTCATTCTGTACCATTGTTCAACCTGATCCACATCCCCCATATTTGAATAGCGTATCGCATAGACACCGTGATCTTGCCGTACCGCTGGACCATGCACCGACCACAATGCTTCTTGCTTCACAGTCCAGCGGAATGGACCGAATAATTTCACTTCCAAGGGTACTTCACGCACTTCCAGGTCGAGCCATTCACCGTCAAACTTATATTGATTTGGATTATCGGGATTCATTTCGAGCACATAGATATCGATTAAGTCAGGACTGTTTACAGTATGGGCCCATCCTAAATGTTCATTGTGACCCACAAGAATAATCGGCGTCCCCGGAAACAAACCTCCCACACAATTCCACCCCTCTTCACTATTCAAATGGGCTTCATACCAAGCAACCGGTCCATCCCAAGGTTGATGTGAATTAATATTGAGATACGTACTTCCATCGGGCGTTCTGGAAGGTGCCACAGCTGCGGTATTCGATCCCACTGTCATGCCTTCCTTATTCAACCACTGTTCTACTGCCTGAGCCGTTTGATCTTCTTCATTCTTTTTGGATACTGGTCGTGCTCGCTCATCGCGAAACAGTTTCATAATTTCATTGTCTAAGCCATAGAAAAAAGGCCCCTTGAACACGAATCCGGCAACAATGTCCTGTCCACGAATTGGTAAATACCGACTCGGCAATTCATCTGGATGCTGGGACACATAAAAATTCAGTCCATCCGCATAGGCTTCACACAGTTGACGTACATCCTCCGGTAAACTTGAATAATTTTCTTCTACGGTTTCATTTACCTTGAGTAATTTTGCCAAGTAATCAATTGGTGCATGTTCTTTCCCCTTTAGCGATGCCAACTCGCCCCGACAGGTTAACAATGCATCCGCGATGGTAGGGAAATCATCCTCCGAATGCGCATAGGCCAATCCAAAAGCCGTATCCGGGTCCGTTTTTCCATAGATGTGCGGTACGCCCCAATTATCCCGCAAAATTTTCACGTTATAGCGTTCATGTAGACTGGAAAAAGTACCCGGTTTGGGTCCCTTGGGTAATGTTAAGCATCCACCAACTGTAATGATGATTATTGACACAACAATGAACAGGGATATTTTTTTCATACCGCTTATCTCCAATTAGCTAATACGTGAACATACTGCATATTCCTCTTTATTGCAAGGGGAGAATGCCATGCCCCATTCAAAATAGTCTCATTAGTTGCTAAAGCCTTTTATCACTATAGTCAAGTGAAACCTGATTTTAGCTATGAAAATCGGGTACACTTTTTAGATGAAGTCGATACGAATCTATAATGCACTCAAGGCTGGATCAACCCTAAGCGTATTCCTCTTAGGGTGTATTTCTTTTGCAAATGAAAATACACCCCTGCGCTACAATCACGATATTCGCCCGATATTGTCTGAGTATTGCCTCGATTGCCATGGCCAAGATTCAGCAGCTCGAAAAGCGGAACTTCGATTGGACACCTTTGAAGGTGCCACTGCATCGTTGCCTTCGGGCAACAAGGCCATTGTCGCCACCTCCCCTGACACCAGCGCACTCATCGCACGTATCCTCAGCAACGATCCCGAGGAACGCATGCCGCCACCGGATACCGGAAAAACTTTAAGCGCTGAAGCCATTGACACCTTAAAGCGATGGGTTGCGCAAGGCGCCGAGTATGAACCCCATTGGGCCTATATCCCTCCCACGCGCCCAGCAGTACCCTCTGTCACTTCACAGGATTGGGTGCAAAACCCAATCGATGCATTTATCCTCGATCGCCTCGAAGATGAAGGCTTAACGCCAACCCCAAAGGCTGATCGCTATACCCTCATTCGGCGTCTTAGTTTTGATCTTACCGGCTTGCCCCCCACCATTGAAGAAGCCGATGCCTTTGTACAAGACCAACGTCCGGATGCCTTGGAGTGGGTGCTTGATCGCCTTTTATCCAGTCCACGTTACGGCGAGCACATGGCTCGTTCGTGGATGGATTTAGCGCGCTATGCAGATTCGAATGGTTATCATATTGATACTAAACGATCTATGTGGCCATATCGTGAATGGGTTATCCGAGCGTTTAATCAAAACATGCCTTTCGATCAATTTACCATTGAACAACTTGCGGGCGATTTACTCCCGGACGCTACGATCGATCAAAAAATCGCTACCGGCTTTCATCGCAACACACTCTTCAATGAAGAAGGCGGAATCGATCAGGAAGAGTTTCGCACCAAAGCTGTGGTTGATCGTGTAAATACCACCATGACCGTGTGGATGGGTACAACAATGTCCTGTGCCCAATGCCATGATCACAAGTACGACCCATTCAGCCAAGCCGAGTTTTTCCAACTGTATTCATTCTTTAATAATGTTCCCGAACTCGGCGGAGGGACCAATCAATCCATGGCTCCCGAAGTCCAGTTGGCAATTCCCGCGACACTTCAAGCTGAGTTGGATGGTCTTAGTTCCATCATTGCGGCATTAGAAGCCGAAGCCCCTCAAGAAAAAGATGCGAAAGAGTCCCCTAGACTTGAAAGCTTGCGCAAAGAACTCACCACCAAGCAAGAAGACATCCCGACTTCCTTGGTTATGGAAGAAATGGATACGCCGCGCGAAACCTATATTCACAAACGCGGTGACTTCCTCCAACCCGGGGAAAAAGTGAGCGCAAATGTCCCAGCTATATGGACGGCTCTCGAAACAACTGATGCCCCCCTAAATCGAATGGATCTAGCCCGTTGGCTGGTTCACAAGAACAATCCGCTCACGGCCCGTGTCACGGTGAACCGCATCTGGCAATCCATCTTCGGGGTTGGGCTTGTTGATACAGTCGAAGACTTTGGTACACGAGGCGCACTCCCCTCTCATCCAGAATTACTCGATTATTTAGCTGTCGAATTTATCGAAAATGGTTGGGACGTTAAAGGTTTAATTCGTCTGATAAACTCATCGTCTACCTACCAACAACATTCCGCTACCGGTCCCGAAGCCTTTACCCGCGATCCAAAAAACCGATTATTGGCCCATGGTCCACGCCATCGACACGACGCTGAAGTACTGCGTGATAATGCACTCGCGATCAGTGGTTTGCTCGTTCATCACGTTGGTGGACCCAGTGTATTCCCCTACCAGCCCGCTGGTTTGTGGAAAGAAAAAGCCCTCACTGGATACAAAGTAGGCTCATGGCCGATTTCTACCGGTGACGATTTATACCGACGGGGACTTTACACATTTCGTCGCCGATCTGTGCCTTACCCAACCTTCCAAACGTTTGATGCACCCAGTTTTGAATTCTGCACGGCTAAACGTTCTCGCACCAACACCCCGCTACAAGCTTTAACCACCATGAATGATCCACAATTTGTTGAAGCCGCGCGCGTGTTGGGGCAACGCGTTTTGCTCGAAGGCGGCGACACTCTCGACAAACAACTCACATTCGCTTTGCGTCTTTGCATTACACGTCCCCCTGAAGCGCAAGAGATCCGCTTTCTTGCGCAACTATATGAACAGCAATTGAATGCCTACACTCAAGAACCCGAAGCGGCGCAAAGCCTCATTCACCATGGTCGCTCCACCATTCCGAAGGAGTTGAACCCTGTTGAGTTGGCTGCGTGGACCACAGTCGCCAATGTACTCTTGAATTTAGACGAAACGCTGACAAAGGAATAAACATGGACCTCAATTTATCCCTTAGAAAAGCGATTACTCGCCGACAATTTTTTAACAAATCTGCGGTTGGTATTGGTGGTGCCGCGTTGGCTGGATTACTCGGACCTGCCAAGCAAGTACAAGCCACAGAATTGCTCCCCCACTTTGCCCCCAAGGCAAAACA
>CALLLL010000045.1 GCA_938082445.1 uncultured bacterium | reverse complement strand
GGCATCGATTTTTCGAATGCGATAGATAGAGCCTTTTACTTCAGGTTTAGCCACCCGGCTTACCGGACAAGCATCCACATACCATGCGCCGGTGTCAGCCACCAATAAACTTCCGTCTGCATCTTCCAGCACGTCGGTTGGATAAAAGTCCGGGTTTGAACTGGTCAAAAAGTCGCGATCTTCGGTACGGAAAGTGGCCCCATCACGCATAATGTTGTGGTGTTGGACCCGATGGGGGTTAAATTGTGCACTAAACATTGACTTTGAGTAGCTGTCGCCAAAAACAGAACTTCGATACATTTCCAGCCCCGCAGGCGCGATTCGTGAAAATTTGGACATCGTGGGCATCAAATCGTGGCTGGTGCGGATGAGTTCAGATACAACATCACCGTTTTTGGGGTAGGCGCCACCCCACTCCCAATGCATTAATGCGTCTCGCATACCGTATTTGGGATCGGTGAAGTAGGTCATAGTCCCGATGATTTCGGAAGATTCCATGAATATAAGTTCCACAGGGTTGTCAAAACCACCCCCTGCAAATCGTTCCAACTCAGTACCATCGGGCCAGCAACGCCAGATACGCGCTGCTTTACCTTCTAATGTTGTCCCCTCTTTTGTTTTTATGGAATAACCATGGCGTCCGTGGGTGAGGTAAAGACGGCCATCAGGACCTAAATATGGTCCATGCAAACTGGCGGTGTTTTTAAACTTCCATCCTTCTAAAATGATTTCGCGTTCATCGGCCACACCGTCATCGTTGGTATCTTTAAAGCGGTAAAACTGTGGGGGGCCTGTGACATAAAGACTTCCCTGATGCCACAACAAGCCCATTGGTAAACTGATTTTGTCAGCATACACGGTACGTTTATCGTATTTTCCGTCGCCATTGGTATCAACTAATCGTAGGATTTGGCATTCAGGTGCAGCGATCATTTCCTCGCCGGACAAATCGAATCCAGTTGATTCGGCGATGTATAAACGGCCCTGATCGTCGAAAGCCATAAACATTGGGTAAGCAGTGAGAGAGGAATCGGCGACTTTTTCAATGGCAAAGCCCTCTGGAAGGGTAAAAGAATCAATTGTGGTCTCTTGTGCGTCAAGAGAGGCATGGGAGAATAGAACAAGTGCCAGGCAGGTGGAAAATAAACTGCGGACAAAAGGAGTGTACATAACGGGCTTCCTGTAGAGTTCGTGTAGCATTCAAACAAACATCTCCTGATTAAAGCAAAATCGAATGGACTAGTCAATATATAGCCGAGATTTATGTTTTTGTGGGCTTGGTGCCAATGACGGAAATAAGGTTGTGAAAGACTATTTTTATAGGTGAGATAACGTTGTCTGATCGCTTGAAACTCTATCTGTTAATATGCGATAATCTGCCTCGATTTGTGATGAGTTCACAATACTGGAATTTTTTATCCAGAATAATACCCCGCTGCTTCAGTTCCATTTCTATCGATAACAAGATATGTGAATTGCATCTAGGGGAGCGTGGAAACTGATGCCCACAACCCAACATACTCAAGATCCATTGCGTCGATTTCGCTTAATGGCTGTGCGTTTATCCATGACTATTGTCATGGTTCTTTCAGCATTAGCTTTATTGATTGATCGAATTACGGCTCAAGGAGTGTTGATAGGGGGGATCGCCGGCATACTTGGTTTTTGGGTAATCGCGATACGGCTTGAAAAAGTAGCTCGTGAAAAACCAAGTAAAGTGCAATACGCTACGCTAACGTGGTCGTTTTATCGCTATGGTCTATATGGTCTGGTGTTGTATAAAGCGTTCTCGCTGGATAAAGAAACCTATCATGGGTTGCTAGGTGCCTTAGTTGGCATTTATGTGATTCAGCTGGTGTTGCGATACCTCGCTATTACTGGGCGAGATCAACGAGGTCTGAATGATGGACCTGATGATGATGTAGATGTGCTTGCTGATGAATCAGCTAAGGATGCTGATACATCAGACGATACGGACGGATGACATGGAACATATTGGTGAACGACTGATTTGGAACTATTTCCCTTTCACAAATATCCCTATACCTGGGGGTGGTGTGAATGTTCTGACGATCTTTAATACTTTAGTGGTGATGGCGTTGCTCTGGGGGATGATGTGGCTTGGTGTACGCAAGCTTACCCGCGTTCCCGGCCGTGCTCAAGTTATTCTTGAGTCTTTTGTTGGCCTTTTTGATGGCCTAGTCACCAGTTCCCTCGAATACCCTACACGAGACCAAAATCGTAAATTCCTTCCGCTTATTGCTTCGCTCTTTATGTTTGTCTGTCTCGGAAATTTTATCGGTTTCTTGCCAACGCATTATTTTGAAGAACCCACTGCGGATATAAATTGCACGATGTCATTGGGGATGATGGCTATCGCCATTGCCATCTATTGTGGTGTAAAAGCCAAAGGCGCAGGTGAGTTTTTTGGTGAATTGCTCGGGCCTATGTGGCATCAAGAAGACGCTACGGGATTTGCTAAATTGGCAGGGAAAGCCTCTGCACTCTTTTTCTTCCCCTTGAATGTCATTGGTGAAGTCGCGAAAGTAATTTCGATTTCATTTCGTCTGTTTGGGAATATTATCGGGGGCGCCATTATTATCGTGGTGGTTTCGACTCTTACGTATAACACATTCCTTCCTATTGGGTTGGATTTATTCTTTGTCTTCTTTGTAGGCACGGTACAAGCATTTGTATTTACAATGCTCACGCTTACTTATATCGCTGTAGCGATTAAATAAAGGTCTAATCACTTGGACATTACTCCAGAAACATGGAATTATATCGGCCGCTACGTTGGCGCCAGTCTCGCGCTTGGTTTAGGCGGTCTCGGTGCAGCGATCGGCATGGGGATGGCCGGGGCGGAAGCCAACCGTGCCATGATGAAACAACCTTCTAAACACAGTGACTTGCTTCGTACCATGTTACTGGGTCAAGCTGTGGGGGGGAGTCCTTCCATCTTTGCCTTGGTTGTTGGTTTGTTGATTCTGTTTTTACCAGTGAATGAATCCACTTCGGGTATGGTTTTCGCTTCCACGTTAATCGGTGCGGGTTTGGCAGTAGGACTTGGTTGCTTTGGTAGTGGTGTCGGCTGTGGTTTTCCAGCGGCGCAAGCATGTTCTGGGGTGGCTCGAAACCCTAAAAAATCTACGGCATTGACCAGTACGATGATGATTGGTCAAGCCTTGGCACAAAGCCCAAGTATTTTCGCGACGATTGTCGCTTTAATTTTGTTATTTCTCCCGACTCCGAGTGTGGGTATTGCCAGTGCTGGGATTGCAATAGCGGCAGGACTTTCCATGGGCGCAAGTGCCTTGGGGCCAGGCCTGGGGTCAGGGATTACAGCAGGTGGTGCTGTGAAGGGCCAAAGTGATTGGCCGCAGTCTCGCTCTATAACTGTTCGGACCATGATGATTGGTCAAGCCATCTGTGACACTCCGGCAATTTTTGGGATGTTGGTTTCTTTTATCATGCTGTTTACACTACAAGACCTTGAAGTGAGCATTATCGGCTTTTCCAAAGTGATGGCCGCGGCGATAGCCGTAGGAATCGGTGGTATCGGTCCTGGAATTGGTTGTGGGATAGTGAGTGAAACCAGTTGCGAGGCGTCTGCTAAAAAGCCAGAGCACGATGCTCTGATGTTACGTACGATGTTGATTGGGCAAGCTGTGTCTCAGTCCACCGCGATTTATGCGTTGATAATTGCATTAGTGATTTTGTTTGTAGTGTAAATAATTGTGAAAACGATTTTAATATAGATTTTTTTGAAGTGTTTATACTTTCGGTGATGGTCACCGAATGAATTGAAAGGAAAGAACAATGATGGATCCAGCAACACTGTTGGCCGTGCTCGAAACAACGCTGAGCCAAGCTGACGCGGACGTGGTTGAATCAGCCATTACTGGTAAAGACCTGATTAAAGCTGGCGCACTGATGGGCGCAGGTATCTGTATGGGATTTGGTGCTATCGGGCCTGGTATTGGTGAAGGGTTTGCTGCCGGTAAGGCGTGTGAAGCCATCGGACGTGCTCCTGAAGAAGCGGGTTTATTGACTCGTACCATGTTGATTGGTCAGGCCGTATCCGAATCCACGGGGATTTACTCTTTGGTTGTTGCCTTGCTGATGCTTTTCGTGGTTGGCGTATAAACCTGAACAGGTACTAAAACTCTCATGGTCACAATCAATCTCACAATGCTCGTCGAGCTGATTTTGTTTCTCATATTTTTATGGGGAACACAGCGGTTTATTTTGACGCCTGTGCTAAATAGCATGGACGAACGAAATGACTCGATCGAGCGAGATATAGAGAAAGCCAAAGATGACGATATACAGTCAGAAGAACTTGAGCTGAAATACCGTCATGAAATCGCTGTTATTCGTCGCAACGCCGACGAGGAACTGCGCGCCGTTAAGCAAAAAGCTATGCGTGAACATTCCGACTTTCTTCAGCAAGAGCGCATCAATGCCGAAACTGCTGTCGAAGAAGTGCGTGTGAAAGCGATGGCTATGATGGAAGCGGAACGCGAAGCTGTATTGGCTGAAGTTCCAGAGCTGGCCCGTTTGATGGAAGCACAACTCACAGCGAGTGCACGGATCTCGAATAATGGAGGTTCCCACTAATGGCCAAGATTAAACGGTTTCTCATCATTTATGTGCTGGTGTATATTGTTGTTGCCACCGGTATCAATATGGTCTATGGCCCTCCCAATATGCCGAAAGAATACTTGAGTGAGTATAAAGTGGATCATGATCGTTACTTAGAAGCGGTCAAAAATAGTGACTACAAACTTTGGGCACAACGCCCAGAGCTTATCGAAACACCCGATGCCCAATTGCAGGATCGTATTGAGTATGTTGCAGAATACGAAGCCCGTGAGGCCTATCAAAAAGAAGCACACCGCCGTCATTCCTATAACCTACTTTTCGAATTTTTCAATGCCGGTATGGTTGTGGTGCTTATTGTTGGATTGGCAAAAGGGCCTGTAGGCACCTTGGTCGATGGCATGATTGCTTCGATTCGAGAGCAATTGGATGAAACGGAGAGCACCTTAAAAGCTTCGGAAGAACGTATTCAGGCTGCTCAAGCTAAAATTGCAGGCCTGGACCAAGACCTTGCCGGGAATGCAGAGTTTGTAGAAGAGCGTATTGAAAATATACGACGTGATGCCGCTTTATTTACGGGCCAAAGTCTGAGCCGTCTCAATAAAGAAGTCGAAAATCGCAAGAACAACGAAGAAATTAAAGCCCGTCAAGCCCTCAAAGAAGTGGCGGTGGATGCGGCTATCGAACAAATCCTTGAGCAGTTTAAATCCAATGGTACTGTTACACACAACGAAGCGCTCATTAAGCAGTTCGTAGCGGAATTGGAAAAATCCTCATGAGTGAATTGATCACCGCTAAACGCTACGCCAATGCGCTCAGTACAGTCATTAAAAATGATGACACCTTAGATGCTGCTTTAGATGAGCTGAATGCCTTTGCTGAAGCGTATTCTTCCAACGCTGAGTTGCGAATGGCCCTGATGAATCCATCCATCACCGTCAAAACTCGCCAAGAAGTGTTTAATGCAATATTGGCCATAGATGAAAGCGATTCGCCGAGTAAGCGTACGATTCAAGTATTGTATAAACGTAAACGCTTGGATCTCATTTCCTTAGTGGCGCAAGAATTTAAACAGATAGTGGATGTGCGACTGAATCGCACCGTTGCGCACTTGGATAGTGCAACGGTCTTATCCACGGAGCAAGAAAACCAAATTCAACATAGCCTTTCTAGTTTTTCTGGAAAGAGCGTTCAGTTGGATACACAACTCAACCCCGATATTTTGGGCGGCATAGTGGTACGTATGGGCGACACCATCATCGATGGTAGCTTGCGTACCCGTCTCGCACAACTCAAGCAAGCCTTGCTTGCAGAGGAGAACGGTCAGTATGAAAATTCAGGCCACTGAAGTAACCGAAATCATTAAACAGCAGATTGCTGATTACCAATCAACGGTCGACATTCAAGAAGTCGGAACGGTAATTCAGGCTAGCGATGGGATTGCCCGTGTATACGGACTTGAAAATGCCATGGCAGGCGAATTGCTCGACTTCCCGCACGATGTACGCGGTATGGTGTTGAACCTCGAAGAAGACAATGTCGGGGCCGTGCTTTTCGGTGAATATGAAAAAATCGCTGAAGGTGACACCGTAAAACGTACTGGGCGTATTGCTTCTGTGCCGGTTGGTGACGCACTCATCGGACGTGTGGTTAACGCACTTGGTGAACCCGTTGATGGTTTAGGGCCGATTGAAACAACTCAGTTTAATCCCGTAGAGCGTATCGCACCAGGAATCGTTGACCGTCAAGGCATTAATGAGCCCTTGCAAACCGGTCTTAAGTCTGTTGATGCAATGGTACCGATCGGGCGTGGTCAACGTGAATTGATTATTGGTGACCGCCAAACCGGTAAAACGGCTGTGGCTTTGGATGCCATTATTAATCAAAAAAACACGGGTGTAATTTGCGTGTATGTAGCTATCGGACAAAAACGTTCGACAGTAGCTCGTGTGGTTGAAGAGCTTAAAGAACAGGGTGCGATGGGCTATACCATTGTTGTCACTGCATCGGCTTCTGAAACTGCGCCTTTGCAGTACATGGCCCCTTATGTGGGTGCAGCAATTAGTGAATACTTTATGGACAATGGAAAACACGCGCTGGTGGTGTACGATGATTTATCCAAGCACGCCGTGGCCTATCGTCAACTTTCGTTGCTGTTGCGTCGTCCTCCAGGGCGTGAAGCCTATCCCGGTGATGTGTTCTACTGTCACTCGCGTTTGCTTGAGCGTGCAGCCAAACTCAGTGATGAGCGTGGCGGTGGATCTATGACAGCCCTCCCCATTATCGAAACACAAGCCAATGATGTATCGGCTTATATTCCCACCAACGTGATTTCCATTACAGACGGTCAGATTTATTTGGAATCCAACCTCTTCAACTCCGGTGTGCGTCCAGCGATTAATGCGGGTATTTCTGTATCCCGTGTTGGGGGTAATGCGCAAGTGAAGGCCATGAAGGGCGTAGCGGGTACATTGCGTCTTGAATTAGCCCAGTTCCGTGAATTGGAAGCATTTGCCCAGTTCGGTTCGGACTTGGATGAAGCGACACAATCGCGCTTGAGCCGTGGTGAGCGATTGGTAGAGATTCTTAAGCAACCTCAATTCCAACCTTTGCCGGTTGAAAAACAAATTATTATCATTTATGCCGCATCGAACGGATACTTGGATGATGTCGCCGTTAGCGATATTGGCGAATATGAACAAGAATTGTATAACGACCTCGAAAATAATTTTGTGGATGAGTTAAATGAATTGGCTGATACCGGTGTATTGACCGATGATTTGAAAGCCGCCTTGAATGGTGAGCTGGAAAAATTCACAGAGACATTCTTGGACGCTAAGTAAGATAACCAACGAGTAGAGTGCTATGGCCACATTACACGACATAAAACGACGCATTGGTAGCGTACAAAGTACGCAAAAGATCACCAAAGCCATGAAAATGGTTGCGGCATCTAAACTAAAGCGTGCGCAAGAAGCCATTACGACTGCACGGCCTTATGCCTTAAGTATGCGTGATTTGGTCAACAATGTTGCCTTGCGTGCAGACTTAGTGACCCACCCGTTGATGGCTGCGGCTACGCCCAATGGTAAGATTGGTGTGGTTGTGGTCAGCAGTGATCGTGGATTGTGTGGGGCCTTTAACTCGAACATCGTAAATGCAACGATCGAGCATATCCAAAGCACTTTTCCCGATAAGACTGTTGAATTGACCTTAGTGGGTAAAAAAGGTGCAGAGCTATTACAGCGCCGTCACGATCATTTGGGTGAAATTTATACGGATATTGATGCGGCCGATTCTGTTCATTCCATTGCAACGGACATCATGGGCGGTATGTCTAAAAAATATGTTGATGGTGAACTCGAAGCGGTCTATTGCCTGTATAACAAATTCAATTCCGCTATTAGCCAGGAAGTAACTTTAGAGCAGTTGTTGCCTTTCGAAGCAACAGAGATGAGTGAAGGCGAACGCGACACCGATTATTTATATGAACCTTCTGAAGAAGACTTATTCGAAGCACTGTTGGTTCGCCATTTGAATATTCAAATGCACCGGATGATTTGTGAATCCACTGCCAGTGAGCATGGGGCACGGATGACAGCTATGGAATCGGCTACCACCAATGCCGGGGAAATGATCAACTCCTTGACCTTGCAATATAACCGTGCGCGCCAAAGCGCCATTACCACCGAATTGATTGAAGTGATCAGCGGTGCAGAAGCCTTGTAATTGAATCGCATTTTAACGGCGAAGGAACTATAGAAATGAACGTAGGACAAATTACTCAAGTCATCGGACCTGTGGTGGATGTACGCTTTGAACCCGGTCAATTGCCTCCGATTTACAATGCATTGCATGTAAAACGTGAAGGTGAAGAACTGTTGACGC
Organism: uncultured bacterium; assembly: GCA_938082445.1. Lineage (GTDB taxonomy): Bacteria > Hydrogenedentota > Hydrogenedentia > Hydrogenedentales > DTSJ01. The sequence goes on along the minus strand of CALLLL010000045.1, from coordinate 7,302 downwards.
TTGAAGTGGCGCAACACTTGGGCGAAAACGCAGTGCGCACTATCGCGATGCAAAGCACCGACGGATTGGTCCGCGGCATGGATGCAACCGATACTGGCGAATATATCACCACCCCAGTAGGCGAAGGTGTGCTGGGGCGTATCCTCAATGTTGTGGGTGACCCTGTAGACGAAGCGGGTCCTGTTGAATGCGATACTCGTTGGCCTATTCACCGCACCTCGCCTGAGTTTGAAGACTTGACCACCTCCTCCGAGATGTTTGAAACCGGAATTAAAGTGATTGACTTACTGGCCCCTTACTCTAAAGGGGGTAAAACAGGCCTCTTTGGTGGTGCTGGTGTGGGTAAGACCGTATTGATTATGGAGCTTATCAACAACGTTGCTAAAAACCACGGTGGATACTCTGTGTTTGCTGGGGTAGGGGAACGAACCCGTGAGGGGAATGACCTCTTTGAAGAAATGACTGAATCCGGCGTGATTGAAAAAGCCGCATTGGTATACGGACAAATGACTGAGCCTCCAGGTGCACGTTCACGTGTGGCATTGACTGGATTGACCGCTGCTGAATATTTCCGTGACGAAAAACAGCAAGATGTATTGTTGTTTATCGATAATATTTTCCGCTTTACCCAAGCCGGTTCTGAAGTGTCGGCCCTCTTGGGTCGTATGCCTAGTGCGGTGGGGTATCAGCCTACTCTGGCGACGGAGATGGGTGAATTGCAAGAGCGTATTACGTCAACCAAATCCGGATCGATTACCTCCGTGCAAGCGATTTATGTGCCTGCCGATGACTTAACTGACCCTGCACCTGCAACGGCTTTTGCTCACTTGGATGCTACGACAGTATTGTCGCGTGCGATATCTGAATTGGGTATTTACCCTGCTGTGGATCCCTTGGATTCTTCAAGCCAAATTCTTGACCCTCGTGTAGTGGGTGATGAACATTACCGTGTGGCTCGGGGGGTACAAGAAATTTTACAACGTTACCGTGACCTGCAAGATATTATCGCGATTTTGGGTATGGATGAATTGTCCGAAGAAGATAAAGTGATTGTGAACCGTGCACGTCGCGTGCAACGATTCCTTTCTCAGTCATTCTTTGTCGCTGAGCAGTTTACTGGTATGCCGGGTCAATATGTATCGACTGAAGACACCATCCGTAGCTTCTCTGAGTTGTTGGAAGGGAAGCACGATGACCTGCCAGAGGCTGCATTCTTGTATTGCGGTACAATTGAAGATGCTGTCAAAAAAGCGGAAGCGATGCAAGGAGCCTAATGATGGCCGCTGAGTCTTTAACGATAGAGTTATGTTCGCCCACACAAGCGCCAATTGAATACACGGCGGAAGAAGTGGTGCTGCCTGGTTCAGAAGGGGTGATGACCGTCCTTCCTGGCCACACCTTTGTTTTGACTACGCTTAAGACAGGCGTTTTGATTATTCAAAATGGCGAAGAGTATGATTTTTTTGCTGTGCATGGTGGCTTTGCTGAAATTGCACAAGACCGCATCAAAATTATTGCCGATCAAGTAGAACATGCAGAAAATATCGATAAAGCCCGTGCTGAAGCGGCTAAAACACGTGCGGAAGAGTCTATTGCCAAGCCGACTGAAGGCCACAGTGTAGAACAGGCTGAAGCGGCAATGGCTCGAGCGATTGCTCGAATACAAGCGCATGGCGGTGAGCACTACTAAGTTAACGTTTAACGATTTCATAAAAAAGCGGGCCGGTTGATAATTTCAACCGGCCCGCTTTAATTTATTCTGTATTAAGGGTTAAGCGCTAGCGAAATTCGCAGCAACAACGTCCCAGTTAACTACACTCCAAAATGCAGCCAAGTAATCTGGGCGACGGTTTTGGTAGTTCAAGTAGTAGGCATGTTCCCATACATCACAGCCAAGGATTGGTGTTTTGCCTTCCATCAGGGGAGAGTCTTGATTGGCTGTACTGCATACGCAAAGGTTTCCGTTGTCAACACACAACCAAGCCCAACCGCTTCCGAAACGGGTAGCGCCTGCTTTTTGGAATTCTTCTTTGAATGCATCAAGTCCGCCAAACGTGGAATCGATAGCTGCAGCAAGGTCGCCGGATGGCGCATTTGCACCACCGGGTGCTAATACTTGCCAAAAGAGACTGTGGTTTGCGTGACCGCCGCCGTTATTGATGACGGCTTGCTTTTTGTCCGCAGGAACCACGCTCAAGTCAGCCAACAGTGCTTCAATGCTGGTATCGCCCAAGTCCACACCTTCCAGTGCAGCATTTACGTTGTTCACGTAGGCTTGGTGGTGTTTTCCGTGGTGGATTTGCATAGTAGCCGTGTCAATATGGGGCTCTAAGGCATCGTGGGCAAAGCCCAAATCGGGTAATGAATACGCCATTATATAATTCTCCTTCTCTGTTTCGGTTTAAGAATCTCACTGAGAGACAGGCATCCCTCATGGGAGTGTATCGTCTTTCATGTCCAGACATTATAGTCTTCACAAGAAAACCAGTCCAGTAAAATGTTTATTCCCCGAATATGGGAGGGATTTAACGTTTACGCAACATGGCTTTGATTAGGGTGTGCAAGCGTCCGTCCACTTCATAATATTTTACATGGCCTTTTGCATCAATAATGATGGTTTGGGGAATTTGATTGACATCGTATTGTTGAAACGTTTCGAATTCATCGGTATCGCAACCAATCGGAAAGGGTATATTGCGGCGCTTTACGACCAACTCAATTTCAAAAGGCTTGAGTCCGGCATCGTGAATACCCAAGAATGCCACCTTATCATTGTCTTTATACACCTCATGTAAATAGTTTAACTCTTTGATGCGCTCCTGAGAAGTACCGTTGATATCAAAAGCTGCCCACAGCGTTAATATCAACACTTTGCCTTTATAGTCTTCGAGCGTAAGGGTTTCTTTACCTTCAGGGAGATTGAACCAGTCTTGGCAGGTCCATTCTGGAGCAGGTAAGTCCACGAGATCGTAAAGGTTATTTAATGACAACTCAGGCATGCGTCCCAAGTTGGGTCGGTAATTTTTTAGTTTAACCGCGAGGGGAGTGTTTTTCTTTAAATCGATTGGGACAATGCTACGTAAAAAACGACTAGGATGTTCAATGTATAGTTCGACTGGTTTTACATTATCCATTTGTTCGAGCTGTACAGAAAAGTGGCCATTTTTATCGCTTTGGGTGAGAATCGCTGGTTCAATATTAAATGTACGCACGAATGCATTGGGAACGGGCTTGCCTGAATTATCGCTAACCACTCCAGTTATTTCCGGTAAAGCCTCCAATACTATGTTTTCAATTTCAGTATTTAGTTTGTTTTTAATTTCAATTGAAAACTTAGGGGCTGTGATATTCATCATACGCTTGGGAGGTGTAACGACTAAAGTCCCTTTTCCCTTAGGTACAACCAATGTGTATTTCCCATCACGTCCACTTGTGGTTTGGGCATAGGTAGTGCCGTCTTCTGTTTGATAAGCAATAGCCGTAAGGGGAACCGCTTCACCTGTTTTTGTTAGTGTCTTGCCGTGCACTACATAGGCGGGGGATAGGCTAAGATCTTGGATAACTTCATCCACTCCAGCACGAAGCCATACGCCAGCGGGTTTAGGTACAGCATATTTAGGGTGCCGAGCAGCCACAAAATACCGTGTGGGTGGGGCGTTGATGGTGTAAAAGCCATCATTGTCAGTCAAAACCTCGGTGTATTTCTGATTCCGTCCACCGTAGACTTTAAATAAACTAACACGACTACGTTCTACTCCCTCGCCATCTTTATTGGTAATTCGTCCACGCAGCTTAATTCCATCTGTCATGACTAAATCAATATCGGTTCCAACCGGAAACGTGGGGAGTATACTGTCTGCATAGTCGGGATGAGACACCGTCACACTGATAACCCCGAACCGAGGCATATCCGGAATGGCCATTATGCCATCTTTATTGCTCACCAAATTGGGAAACCCATGCGCAATTAAATCCTCGGCTTGAATGGTGAAGCGTTGTCCAATCGTTATACTTTTAAGTCGTGCCCCCTCAACAGGTTTAAAGCGAGCATTGATGATTCGTTGATTCAGATCCTTGGAATTATCCAGTACAATGGTCCACACCTCATCTCCAAGGAAACGTATTTCCTTTCCGCCAAAGGATAAGCCTTCTTTATACGCGACAATACTCATTTTACCCGGTTCAAGATTATCGATCTTAAATTTGCCTTGCTCATTGGATTGTACGGTGTGTACTTCTCGATTGCGGCTCACCCAAACCTGCGCGCCGGGAACAGGTTCATTTCGATAATCAAACACACGGCCATAAAGCGTAGGGTGATTCGCAAGATTTGAGTCTTCAGCAGCATAAATAGATTCTGTATTTAGGGTCAGAAACAAAATGCCTAGGCAGATAAATGTTCGGATCATAATTTAGTTACTCAAGCTGCGTAATAAGGACACCGTCGGCATATCCAAGCTTTCAGAAAGGACTCGATTATCTTTGGATACGACATACACATTGGCATGTCCAGGAGACTCCCCTGTGCATACGGCGATGGATTCACTGCTCAGTCTGTGATCATCACTAATGACCAAAGCAATTTGAATGTTCATTTTTTGTAGTATAGCTTGCTGTTGCTCAAGACTTTCCTGAACGATGGTTGCCTGTTGCCCAGGAGCAAAGATTACTACTCTGAGTGTATTGGCTTGGGATAATGCTGCAACAGAATTTCCGCTTAACTCTTTCCACGGGAATTTATCGCCCACGAAACTATCGGCCGAGCTGTTGGCATTGGCCATAATGTCGGGGATGGTGCTTGAAGCATTTTTATGTAATGTGTACATATTGGGCGTAGATGTTTGGAGTCCGTCTTCGTCTTTCAGCGTAGCGGAGTATATCAAAGGGATATTTTCTAAGCCGCTAGGGTGTTGAAAATTCCCATCAGAATCGCTTAATACATTCCATAAGGTAATGGAGTCGTTCGAGTTTTCCTGAGCAATTTGACACGATACCGTCCAGCCGGACAATCCTTTTCCTTGTGCATTCACAACCCGGCCTTTGATAGGACGTTGCGGCAATAATTGGATAATAGCATCTTGAGCATTTTTAGCCGGGATGGTAAAGGCGGCGCCTTCAGGTAGCGAAGGATGTTCAACAAAACCGATGACATTACCGCTCTTGGGCATACTGCTTAAGCTGATTTCGGTCATGCCTTTTTCATTTGTTGTGCGCCATCCAATTTGTGGTGGGTCAAGTACCTGCACCACTGCCTGACTGACAGGTTGTTGTTGTTGAGCATCGACGACAGCCAATGAGTATGTAGGTAGAGGCAATAGAAAATAGGTTGGTAATGGCGGAATTTCCCCTACCTTAACAGGGATTTTATAGGCTGTTTTTTTCGGTGGTATATAGCCCGGGGTTTCCCATAAACGAACGGTAGCTGTTCCTGCGGGAGCAGAGAAAGAATAGTCGCCTCCTTGACCCGTAACGGCAAAGGAATTTATTTTACCGCCGGTTTCTAAGCGAACCCGAGCGCCACTAATGCCTTCGCCTGTTTGGGCATCCATCACTTTACCGTTAATGGTCACAATGGGTGCAACAAAGAGATTGATGGTTTCGGTGGCCATTTCACCAGTCACTACGATGCGCGGTTTGCTGACGCTTGTATACGAAGCGCCTATGGACTCATAAATATAGTCGCCGGGTTTTAGGCGCAGGTAGTACACACCATCGGCGCCGGATTTTGTTATGACTGTGTTGCGTGGAGGATTGAAATTACGGAAAATAATATGGGTATTGGGGACAATGCCGCGCTTTTCCGCGCTTTGAATGGTGCCTGAAATCAAGACGCCTGGGGAAAGCACAACTTCAGCCTTTTCTTCGCCCACGGCTATTTTATCGGCTGTACCTTGGGCATGCTCGGCATGGCGTACTTTGAGCGCCAACACTTCACCTACGGGGACATGACGAACAGTAAACTCTCCTTTTTCATTGGTCATAGGCGGCTGGAATCCAAAAGAGCTGAGCTTACTAAAAGGAATGACTACTTTCGATTTACGTAAGAGGACTTTAGTGATTTGGGCTTTGGATACCCCTTTCTTTTTTCGTGCGATTACGCGCCCTTTAACTTCTCCAGCTTGGGCGAGAACAATTGTGTTGTTGCTACGGATATCGCCTGTGCCTAGGGTGGTTGTAAATCCATTAAAGGCTAGCCCAGGAGTATATGCAACAATCCCTACTGTGCCTGGTAAAATATTGGAAAAAGTAAACTGACCAGATGCATCTGTCGTGACACGGCTTAGGGGGGAAAGGAGATCTTGTTCTAAAAATACTTGTGCATTGGGAATTGGCTGTTGATCGGCATTGACTACGGTTCCTGAAATACTCGAAAGCTCAACACTCCATGCTAAGGTGGTAGCCGAAAGTATAAGATTTAACAGTAGAAAGCTTGTAGATACGCGGGAGGCGATCATATACATTACTCCGAGTTGTTGCTAGAACTGATCAATCATACTATTAAGTTGCGATTCCAGCATGCGGTAATTAATACGGTAAGTTTGTTTTAGGGCTTCTTCTGCATCGAGCCCTCTGCGCAGATGCTGCAGCATAAAGGCATACCGGCGTTCACCGTACTTCTTTTTAAGCAATTCGACTGCAGCATGCGATTGTGCATAGGCTATAGCCAATTCATCCTTTGAAAACGTTTCAAGAACATTCAGAGGCGTGATATCGGCAAAGCTAAATATGGCTTGACGTTTGCGGGCCAGAGTCAATAGCTTCTTCTCTGATGTCGTTAAGTCACCACTCAAGGTCTCGGCTAAGCCCTCGTTATACCACCAAGGAATGTTTTGACGGGCGACATGGCGCACGGCAACATGTACATACTCATGTGTAAGCCGCTGTTCCAGGTCCTTTAAGTCAACTCTTTTCCCACTTTTATCAATGACCGGGCAGCGAATTTTGGTGCCATCATAAAGTGCGCCGACATGTTCACCTTGCTGGGTGGATTCGAAAAAGCCTTCATAGGTATACAGCGATACTTGAATTGGTGAGGGAGGGTATATACCTCCTAAGGACTTGCCTACATCACGGTAGGCGGCTTCTAATACCCGCAAAACATCGCGGACTATAGTCCCTTCAGCATCTTTGCTATAGGTGACTTGAAAGTTGCGAGAGCGATCACCTTCAAAATCATACTCAACTTGTTCTTCACGAAGCGCCATTTCCAAGCGGTCCATTAAACCCGGGTAATCTTTATCTACCTTGTAAATCCATTCCCATTGGTCGATGGCTGCTGTGACATCATTGTCCTTATAGTAC
>CALLLL010000044.1 GCA_938082445.1 uncultured bacterium | reverse complement strand
AGGGGTGCAGCGCGATCAAGCCGGGCCCATCTCCCAGAGTTTCCTGATTTTTCCACAACCAATACTGCCGTTTATCTGGATGGACAAGGTGCCCGTTTCACCCTCGACGACCCCGGCCCTGACAGCCCTTATGACTTCACCAATGGCGACTCTATTACTTTAGAAGCTTGGGTCAATGTAAAAAGCTTACGAGATGGCCAAAATATGTATGTCATCAGCAAAGGCCGAACCAATTCACCTCATTTCCCACGCGATAATCAAAACTGGGCCATGCGAATTGTCGGCGCAAAAGGGTCTGCACAACTTAGCTTTTTATTTGCCACCCCCGACCCTTCTGCACGCGATCATTGGCATCGCTGGACATCAAAGAAAGGCTTCGACATTATTACAGGCTGGCATCATGTGGCTGTGCAATATACGTTTGGTGATCCTAAAAGTATAAAAGGGTGGATTGATGGAAATGCTACCGACGGCGTATGGGACATGGGAGGCGAAACTAAAGAGGCTCCTGTTGTAGACGATGATGCCATTTGGATTGGTTCATCCTTAGGAGGCAACCCATCCAGTAGTTTTCATGGTTTATTGGATTCCGTTGCCATTCATCGCGCATACCTAAATGCAGACACAATGAAAAAACGTTTCAATCGAGTAGGTGGCCCACGGGTGATTGGACCATTGCCCGAAGTGATGCCAGATATAACCAACCTACCGAAAGGTCAAGTGTTGGTCACTTTACATGAGCGTTTTGCTAATTATGGCCGATGGCTCTATGAAGGTGAAACTTGGCCGCAAGAGAGTATGCGCTGGACAGGAGATACTTTTCTACTCCCCCGCATCCCTGTTCGCTATGATGACTGGGGAATTCGGGCCGCCTGGAAAGGCCCTGTACTTATGCGCATGGCTGCAGATATTGACCTAGCACCGGGCGAACACACCTTCATGGTTCGCGCACGAGCCTTGGGGCGCTTATGGGTCAACGGCAAACTAATCGCACGAACTGAACCTCGTACCAAATCCCCTCCCAGTGGCGAAGAACCCATGACACCTTGGGCTAAACCACCCATTAAGGGCATGCGTACCAACGGCTATCGCATGCAGGAAGTATTTGGAAAAGCAACTATTAAAGATACTACCGCCCCCACGCGAGTTATCTTCGAAGTAATTTTGGGCGGCAAAGATGCCCGTGTCGAATCCGGTGAAGTAAGTGTTTCCCTTTTAAATGATTCGCAATCGATGTATTCCATATTGGTCCCCAAAGATAATTCACACCACTCGAAACCCATCGCACTAATCGACACATTGGTAGACCCATTATTAGCCAATATCCACCAATCCTTGACTAACTTTGATGACCTCAATCGTCGTAGTGCGTCCAAGTCTCGAGATGCCATATGGCAGCAACGTCATGAATATGCACGTGACTGGGTATCGCAACAACCGATTAATGAAATTCTGTCAAATAAAGACGCGCACCCCATTGATACTTTTATCAAGGCCAAAATTGATCGAGCCAAAGAAGCAGCCTCAACGACAAGCAACGCTCAAGATGTTCAATTCCACTCAGAAATCTTCCCGATTCTTCAGGATGCATGTTTCCGCTGCCACGGCGAAAAAGAAAAAGGTGGCTTACGTCTCAATTCACGTGAAGGGGCATTGAGCGCGGGCGATTCCGAAATTCCAGCTGTCGTCCCCGGAAAACCAGAATCCAGTGAAATCCTACTTCGCGTTCGGAGTAATGATGAAGAATTACGTATGCCACCCAAAGGCGATGGACTGACTGATGAATCCATTGCAAAACTTGAAGCATGGATTAAAAACGGCGCCAATTGGCCTGCCGATCCAAACGCTGCTATTGATACAGAATTTGCTCCACTCCTGACTGATATTCCCTTTATTCGCCGACTCTTCCTGGATACGATCGGTATCCCACCACGTGCTGAAGAGTTAAGTGATTTTCTAAATGATCCCAATCCCGACAAACGCAACGCATGGATAGACCGTTTAGTAGACGACCCACGCAGTGTGGATCGCTGGATGAGCTTTTGGCAGGACATGCTCGCTGAAAACCCCACCCTGCTCAATGCTTCTTTAAATAGTACTGGACCATTTAGATGGTTCATCAACGATGCCTTACGCGATGATAAACCCATAGACCGAATGGTCAGCGAACTTATCATGATGCGCGGCAGTCCTCACCATGGCGGAAGTGCTGGTTTTGCATTGGCGGGTGAAAACGATGCCCCGTATGCTGCCAAAGGCCACATACTTGCCTCAGCTTTCCTAGGCATCGAAATGCAATGTGCTCGATGTCACGATGCCCCCTACCACAAATCTACCCAACGTGATCTATTTGCCTTATCCGCCATGCTCCAACGCAAATCGGTTTCTGTCCCAAAAACCAGTACCGTACCAGCCGCTTTATTTGAAGAACAAGAACGCACTCCTCTAATTCGCGTCACCTTAAAACCCGGTGAAGCTGTCGAAGCCAAATGGCCTTTTTCGACCTTGGTCAATCAAGAACAACAAACCACTCTTGAAGCCTTTATGGAACAATCCAGCGATACCCGTGAAAAAATAGCTCTGCTAATAACCGCTCCCCAAAATAAACGTTTCGCACAGGTATTGGTCAATCGTATATGGAAAGAACTGATGGGCACAGGAATTGTGGAACCTGTATACGATTGGGAAGGCCAATTGCCCAGTCATCCCGATTTACTTGAATGGTTAGCACATGAATTCGTGACTCACAAGTACGACCCCAAACATATCATTCGTCTCATTCTACAATCCAAGGCTTATCAACGCGAAGCCACGGGCCACAACCTTTCAGCAGCTCCCGAACAACGCTATTTTAATGCTCCCGATGTTCGTCGGCTCAGTGCCGAGCAAATTGTCGACTCTCTGTTCTCGACCACGGGTATCCCGATGGACGTTGAAGAATTGACCTTCGTTCACGACGGTCGTCGTGCTATGAGCAACCGCCTTACCTTAGGAAAGCCCACACGTGCGTGGATGTTTGCCAGCCTTTCCAACGAACGTGATCGCCCAAGCCTCAACCTCCCTCAAGGACGTGCAGTAACCGATATACTCCAAGCGTTTGGCTGGACGGGTTCACGACAAAAGCCCATTACCCATCGTGAAAGTGATCCCAATGTTTTACAACCAGGCATTCTAGCCAATGGAACATTATCCCTAAATTTAAGCCGTGCGGCTGAAGGGAGTCCATTGGCTCAACTAGCAGTTGATGCACACTCACCCGAGTCCTTAGCCAATGAATTATATACACGAATGCTCGGCCGATCGCCTTTCGCACATGAACATGTTGCCTTTACTAAATTGCTCAGCGAAGGGTTTGGCACACGTGTAGTCGATCCAGCCAAGCAAGTTGCACCCGAACCGTATCCAGAAATGCCCTTAGTTACCTGGTTTAATCATTTACAATCCGAAGCCAATACCATTCAGCAACAACATGCAGAGCGTGTGCGAAAAGGCCCACCGCCCGATCGTCGATTAAATGCTGAGTGGCGTACCCGTTATGAAGATGCTGTTTGGAGTTTAATTAACCACCGCGAATTCGTATGGAATTCATAGGAACATTACAATGAAACAATCCGAAATTACCCGCCGCGAATATTTAGCTACCGGAGCTGCTCTAGCATGCGGATTGGCCATGCCTCATTCAGCTGCTGCAACACCTTCCCCATTAATTAAAGGCAAAGCCGAACACGTCATATCCGTATGGCTCGGTGGCGGCATGGGACAAATCGACACCTTTGATCCTAAGCGCAAAGGAGACCCGGTAAAGAAAATTCCCGGCTCATATTACAATTCCATCGATACGGCTGTTCCTGGCGTACAACTATGTGAACACTTACATCAACTTGCCCCACTAATGGATCGCGTTACTGCAGTTCGCACAGTCAACCACGGGGTTATTGACGAACATGCCGCAGCCACAAACCGCATGCACACCGGACGCCCAATCAGCGGAACTGTGACGTACCCTTCACTCGGATCACTTATTACTCATGAACGGGGACCGGCCTCCGATGCTGCTCCCCCGTATGTACTCATCGGCTACCCCAACATTACACGCGGACCGGGCTTCCTTGGTGCAAAAGATGGCTATCTTTACTTAACCGACACCACCCAAGGCCCCGCAGGCCTTTCACGGCCTGAACACATCACATTGGACCGCCAAAACCGACGCGAGCAATTACTCTCGCAATTACACAAAGGAAGCCCAGCCCCACAAGCTCAACGTATCCAAGATTACGAAACTGCCATCGCCCAAAGCTTACGGCTCAGTGGCCCTGACTTCAATCAAGCCTTCGAATTGGACAAGGAACCCGCGGCACTGCGCATGCGCTACGGAGGCGAATTCGGGCAACGATGCCTACTCAGCCGACGATTGATTCAGCAAGGTGTCCGCTTTATCGAAGTATCCCACAATTTAAACTTTCTGAATGGTGCAGGCTGGGATGTTCATAATGAGGGCATTCTAAATCAACATGAATTAATCAAAGAAATGGATACCGCCATTTCGGCACTTATAGAAGATTTAGAAGAGAAGAAGCTTCTTGATAAGACACTGATCATGATAAGCTCAGAATTCGGACGTCCACCTTCTTTTGACTCTGGCGGGGGCCGTGGTCACCAAGGCAGCGCATTTAGCTGTGTACTGGCTGGCGGCGGACTTGCCCACAAAGGTGCGTATGGCGAAACCGATGAACTCTCAAAAAAAATCACCAAAGATCCTGTCAGTGTGCCTGATTTATTCGCAACAGTTCTTGCATCAGTAGGTATTGATTACACCAAAAATTTATACGATGGGGACCGGCCAGTACCTATGACTGATGGTGGACAACCAATAAACGCTCTATTTAGTTAAGTACTTATTTTATATTGACCTGCACTTCATCAATATAAGTTGTTACTGCTTTACTCGAATTGGAGACAAAGCCAAACCAATCCAATCGATTAAATTTGGGATTTATCACAGGTACTTTTTCGAAATGCTGAGCAGGCTGTCCCTCAATTTCTATCGTTAAAGAATAGGTGCCATCTGCTCTACGACCAACTCCACAGTCGATAGAAATTTTCGCCCATGTATCATTGGGAATATGCATCAGTTTTTTACCGTTATTCAACACATTACCTTCGCGAAACCACACACTCGGCCCTACTCGATACGGACTACGACTGTCTCGCCATTCATGATAAAAACCGTCACCACCCTCCTTAAAACGCACATAAAATTCCCCATGAACAACTCCGCTACGTAAGTGTGGCGTATAGACTACGTGTGGGTTATAGGACTTCTTAAGTCCCGCCGCATCGCTAATTTTGAGGCTGTGCTTACCTTTGGCTGCGACCTCATCAGTTACCCGTGCCCGCGCAGAACCGTCTTCGTGAATCTGAACATTTGAAGGAGCACTCTCTACAGCGGTTTTCTCGAAATCTTCAAATACAGCTTCGGGCTCAGCAACAGGGGGTGGTGTAAAAAGTGGACGCTTCTTGGCTTTAGGCTTTGAAACCCATTCTTTATCGCCATACAACCCGGCTTTGGTGAAATCAAAAGGTTTAAAACCTGTCTTTAATGCTGCTGCATCTGGCTTTAATCGAAAATCCGCAGATTGCCCATCAACGAAACCTGGATCAGCAACTAGGGAATGCACATCATTACCTTGGGCTTGCCATTCTTTAAAACTACGCCCCGAAAACTCGATATCTTGCCCTGAAGTATCCCAGTACACATTCTTATCGATTTTCCAATTTTGATTCCGCCAATTACTGCCCAATGCCTGCCCAGTATTGAAGTACACAATATTGTTTTCAAATGTAAACGAATTATGTTCCTCTTCGCGGGTACGAATAATTTGTGGTCCATGCGAATAGGCAAAAATATTGTTGCGTACAATATTGTCTCGCCCATAATGTTGATGAAATCCACCCGTACGCGTGTTATATACAAGGTTGTCTTCAAGTACGATATCGGTACTGCCTTCATCCGTATAGAGGCCCCACCCACCATACAATCGTGGATGCGATATCACATCGTGAATAAGGTTGCCTTTCAATACAGTGCCCGGCGAAACACCTAAGCAATAAATGCCTCCCATATCGTTTAATTGGCTCAGACCGATATGGTGAATATGATTGTACGAAATATTGTTGTGATGCGCAGAGCTTTCAGCATAACCCCATGACCAACCCACTGATACCCCTGTATAGCGAAAATCACAAATTTCATTGTGAGTCACTTTGTTGTAACTACTACGACCTATCCATACCCCGACTGCCGAACGGAAAATTCGGCCTCCTTCATGAATAAAGTTATTGTCAACTTCATTATATTCAGCAGCCTCACCCGGTGTGGCAGGGCTACCCCCTTCTCCAATACGCACTCCACCGGCACCCATGTCGGTGATTTCACTATGTCGCAACCTATTATGGTGACTGCCGCGGCGGAACCAGACCCCATAATTACTCACATTCTTGATAGTCATATTCTCAAAACTATTATGACGCGCCCCCATCGTTTCCAAGGCTGCATGTACCCTGAAAGCGGCTTGTGCATCACTATGCCCCTCTCGTGCAATGGGGTACTCTGTGTACTGCAGATTCAAGCCTTCAAAATTTAGATATTCCACGTATTTACCCTCTTCGGGCTGGCCCGTTAAAACCAAGAGCTGCTGTGCAACCGGCGCAACCGCATTCACTTCCCGAATCTTTTCTCCCGGCATCGGGTAATAGAACATCATTCCATTTCGTCTATTGAGAAACCATTCGCCCGGTTGATCCAACCCCTCAAATAAATGCTCAATAAAATAACGCTGATCCGGCTGCCACCGTCCATAGGCCCAACGCGCAGGCCCTGTAAACTCCACTATGCGCTTGTTCCGGTCAATCGATTTTATACGAGACAAAGATGTGGCCCATGAATGAAAAGTAACCACGACGGCATCACGCAGACTAGGCCAATTTTCTATATCTCCATCAACATACTGAAACTTTAAATGACTTTTTTTATCACCATCCATAACAGGCCCAGCTGTATGAAAGAAATCGCTATCTGGCGGGTTATCACCCCACGGATTGGCAGGATTGGGCGTACGTGCGGGTTGACGTCGTTGTCCATCTATCCAAAAGCTACTAAAAGACCATGTTCTATTGCGTACTTGTGGAAGCTGTGCAATCCACAAAGGCCCCTCCTGTCGCCATTCGCTTATCTTCCTGCCCCCATGAAGGATCACCGTACCTTCTTTCACTGCGCGATAGGTGATAGGGTGTTCTTTTGTCCCTGAATCTTGTGGCGAAAACACCACAGGTTCAGTCACAAAATATTCTCCTGGTTGAATATCAACGATATACGATTGCGGATCGGCTTGGGCTTTACGAAGACTACGGATTTTGTCACGCGCCTCTTCAATAGACGTTAAATCCCCATTTGGCGACACTTCCAAATGCACGGGTTCTGCATATGTACCCACACACAACCCTAAAATACCCATGCCCACCACGTATAATTTCCAACCCTTAAACATAATACAATCCTTTTAATTGTTCGGTTAGTAACCAACAATTGTATTTTTTTCAACCTATCCCTATACTGAGTACTTGGCCTCAATTTACAGTGTCCAACCATTCTATACAAGGAGTGTTGATATGGCAAAAGAAGTTTCACGACGTACATTTATTCGACAATCATCCCATGCCTCAGCAGCCTTATTCGCAGGTGGCTACCTGGCTACCTCTCGTGGATACGCAGCAAATGAGTCACTTAACATCGCCTGTATCGGTACGGGGGGACGCTGTAGTGTCCTGATGGATACCCTTAAACAGTTTCCCGGAGTAAACTTAATGGCTGTTTGCGATGTATGGACCAAGCACATATCTCGTGGCCTCAAATCATCACACGAAGGAGCTGTATCCACTCAATTTTACGAGGAGCTTCTGTCCCGTAAAGATATCGATGCTGTAGTAATCGCAACTTCGGACCATTGGCATGTACCCATCACCATAGACGCTTGCGACGCAGGCAAAGATGTATACGTAGAGAAACCACTCACCCATTCACTAGAAGAAGGAGAACGGGTCATCGAGGCTCAGAAGCGCACTCAACGCATTGTACAAGTGGGGATGCAGCAACGAAGTATGACTCACCTCATAGAAGCGAAAAAACTTTTCGAAAAAAAGGCCCTGGGCGAGGTCTGCAAGGTGCACCTCACATGGAACCGCAATCATGAGCGTAGTCCTAAGCCCAGTTACAACATCAATCCTGACAGTATTAACTGGAAGCGATTTTTGGGTAGTGCTCCCACCCAACCATTTGATGAATATCGCTACCGTAATTGGCGATGGTTCTGGGATTTTGGTGGAGGTATATTTACCGATTTAATGGTCCATTACCTTGATGTAGCCAACTGGTTTCTTGATCTTGGTACTCCAAGCACCGCAACCAGCATTGGTAACCATTTCAACAAAGAAGGCATCTGGGAAACGCCGGACACGGTACAAACTTTATTGCAATATGACTCTCCCAAAACCCAAGTGTATTTCGAAGGTACATTTTCCAATGCACGAAACGCTGCGATGATGGAATACATGGGAACCAAAGCCACACTTTATGCTGATCGTGGACGCTATGAACTGCATCCGGAGCGCAATAGTGACGTAGAATATCAAGAACTTGTATTGGGTGAGCGTCCGAAAGGATCCGACTTTTTCAAGAAGCCCAACGGCACCTTATTGCACATGGATAACTGGCTAGAATGCATTCGCACACGCAAAGAACCCAATGCGCCTGTAAAAGCAGGCGTTCAAGCAGCTGCGACGGCTCATTTGGCTAACAAAGCACTGCGCGAAGAAAAGGTTATTCGAAGTTAGTTAAGAACCTGCACCATCCTGAATACAATAAATACGCGTAGCCGTACGCAATATTAAACGATCGCCTACGATTGCCGGGGTAGACATACCCATATCGTCCTCAGTTAGCGTATTCGTATGCAACAACTCGAACTTTTTGCCCGCCTTGAGAACATAGGTCACACCGTCTTCATTGAAGCAAAATAGTTTCCCATTATAAGCCCATGGCGATGCTGTAAACCCTGCTCCTTTTGGCAATTTTTCTTTCTCATAAATTGCCTCGCCTGTTTTAGCATGGTAACTGGAAACCGTTTTACGATCATGCAAGACAAACATACGGTCATCATAAATTATGGTTGAGGGATTATATGGAGCAGCCATCGGCTGGCACCAAGCAATCGACTCATTCGAGGTCTCACCTTCGGCTAACGAAATATCGCCCTTGGCTCCGGGGCGCACCGCATAAATTGGCCGAGCTTTACGATCCCCCACATACCCGGAACTAAAGTACAGCAATCCATCATATTCATAGGGGGTAGCAATAGTAATGGTAGACATACCTTTTAGTGACCACAACAACTTCCCATCCAAATCATACGAACGAACTTTACCCGTTCCTAAGGTGACAATTTCGGTTCGCTCTTTGGTCTCCCAAACATAAGGTGTGGACCAATTGCTTTTTTCATTGCGTGTAGCCCTCCATATTTCGTCCCCTGTGGTTTTATCGAGAGCCAATAAATACGAACTTTTTTCATTATCATTTACAATATATAAGCGATCGCCATGCAATACTGGAGAAGCTGCCGTCCCCCATCCATAACGCATTTTTACCGGTTCAAGCTTTTTTGACCACAATGGTTTTCCGTCCAGATCAAAGCAGAACACGCCCAAGTTTCCAAAATAACAATAGAGTCGCTCACCATCCACGATGGGCGTTTCAGAAGCCAAGCTATTTTTTATATGAGTCGAGCCTAAGGGAGCACCTTCATACACTTGCTTCTCCCACACTATCTTGCCACTCGTTAAATCTAAACAAAACACTTTCCATTGATGCGTATCGGGAGACACATTGGGGCGTTCACCACCAAAGTACAACCCCTTTTTAGGATCTTCTGATTCACCAAGATTTACCACAGAGGTAACAAATACTTTATCACCCCACACAACAGGCGACGACCAACCACGTCCTGGAATATCTGTTTTCCATGCTACATTTTCTGTTGCAGACCATTGAGTCGGTAAATTTTTACCTTCTGCCACTCCTCGGGAATCCTCACCACGAAACTGCGGCCATGTATCGCCTGCATAGACTGGCGTTACGGCGAGTAAAAGACCTAAACATAAGCCCTTAAAACAGTTTTGAACAAATTGTATATTCATGGTTATTTCCTTTAAAGAAGGTCAATGTACTATTGCCCTTAAGCTTATCAAGCACCCTAGTCGGAGTCAATAATCGTATAGACGCCCTCTATTGACGCTCTATCAACGATCTGCTAGTGTTATAGCCAATAATTTTCCAACTCGACTAAAGGCATATTTATGAAACATCTGCTCACATTAATAATTGTTGGCCTCGTATTCCAAGGGTGTGGACCATCAACCCAAGAAGAATTGCCCGACACACAGGCCGCCCAAGAATCCATTGCACAAGAATACAGCATGATGGATGATTATCATGAAATCGTACGTGTCATTCAGCTAAGTCCAAGCGAAACTACGGCCTTGGAGCAAGGCTTCCGAAAACGCGAATCTGACTTAACCCAATGGCTCGAAGGTCCAAAGGGACAGAAACTTATTGAGCTCGAAACCAAATTGAGAGAACAAACCGAAGCAAAAGATTTATCAGGTGTTCGAGCAACCATTGCCCAAGCCAAACCTATTCGACAAGAAATCGTCACCATGATTAAGTCCTCCCGAACAGATTTAATCAACTCTCTGGGCCCAGAACGACGCCTCGAATGGGATGCACATCTTGTAAGTAAAAAAATGCTTAATCTAATGCAGCCACTTTCTTTAGATGCTGCTCAAATTGCCGATATTCAATATGCAGCTGTAGAAGAATTACGAATAGCCCAACAAAAAGGCGAGTCCAATCCGCAGGCCGCTTCATATATAGAGCTGGAACGCTGGGTCGAGGACAATATTCTTGATGACCCTCAATACGAAAGTTATCAACCCATCAAAGCTTCTAAGCCAATGCGATCACTTAATTTTTAGTCCACGCGATAAAGGCGCTTGAGAAGATAGCGTAGATATTCCGCATATTTACTAGAGCCCATACTGTCGGCTTCGGCCTTTATTTCTTCAGCGCCGATCCAACCATTGGACATCGCAATTTCTTCCAAGCAGGCGATCTTCAATCCTTGACGCTCCTCGATAGACTGTACAAACTGTGATGCTTCCATCAAGCTACGATTGGTACCCGTATCCAACCATGCAGTTCCGCGACTTAACTTACGCACCTGCAAGCGACCTTCTTCGAGATATACTCGGTTCAAATCCGTAATCTCATATTCACCACGGGCACTGGGCTCCAATACCCGTGCCTTTTCAACAACATCAGGTCCATAAAAATACAGTCCGGGAACAGCATAATTGCTTTTAGGATCCGAAGGCTTCTCTTCAAGACCAATAGCCTTACCATCCCCATCAAATTCCACGACACCGTAGCGTTCCGGATCGCTCACATAATAACCAAACACCGTAGCGCCTTCATTTTCCTGTACTGTAGCTGTTAAGGTCGCTGTCATACCGTCGCCATAGAAAATATTATCGCCCAAGATAAGGCATGCGGAATCGCCATCCAGAAATTCAGCACCAATCGTAAATGCTTGTGCCAGCCCTTCAGGCTTCTCTTGCACTTTGTAGGCAAACTTCATCCCTAAGCGTTTACCATCGCCCAACAACTTCTCAAACAAAGGCAAATCTTCCGGTGTTGAAATGATCAGCACCTCTTTGATTCCAGCAAGCATCAAGGTACTCAAGGGGTAGTAAATCATAGGCTTGTCATAAATCGGTAGCAGTTGCTTACTCACTACACGCGTTAACGGATGTAACCGTGTACCTGCACCACCGGATAAGATTATCCCCTTCATAGTAAGATGTTCCTTCTTGGATTGTTTTTTAGTTTCTAATTACACTGTACCACGGCGTGTCAAATATCGCTGTAATGTTTCTCGCCATTCCGGCATAGACTGACCTATGACCTGCTCCAGTGAATCTGTATTCAATACTGAGTTTTCCGGGCGCTCCGCTTTGGTTGGAAACTCCATGGACATGCATTCCTTCAGTTCCACCTCGAGTTCCATCAAATCAACAATCGCTTGAGCCAATTCAAATCGAGAACACACGCCTTTGTTAACCACATGATACACACCATAGGAATCGCCTTCGATTAATAGTGCCGTTGCCTCGGCGACATCCCATGTATGCGTGGGTGAACCGACTTCATCGGTGACCACACGAAGCGTATCCATCTTAGAAGCCCAGCCAATAATCTTCTCAATGAAATTGTTACCCCCAGGCCCATATAGCCAAGCGGTACGTAAAATAAAATGTTTCGGATTTGCAGCTATAGTGGCTTGCTCGCCTGCCCATTTTGAGGCCCCATACACACTCAAAGGGTTCGGGACATCATTGGGTACATAATCACTCCCTTTCTTGCCATCAAACACGAAGTCGGTACTGTAAAGCACTACAGGGATTTCGCGATCTGCAGTAGCTTGAGCCACATTCCCTGCCCCGATTGCATTGACAGCATTTGCGCCTTCTTCATCGTCTTCAGCGCCTTCAACATCGGTATAAGCAGCAGCATTTATGACCAAATCGGGTTGATACGTGGCAAGAACAATTTCCACCGATTCAATATCCGTAATGTCCACATCGGGCATATCCAAGCCTGCAACTTGATGGGAAGGCTCCAACACCCGCATCAAATCTTTACCCAACTGACCCAATCCAATTACTAATATCT
This sequence comes from uncultured bacterium, assembly GCA_938082445.1. Taxonomy (GTDB): domain Bacteria; phylum Hydrogenedentota; class Hydrogenedentia; order Hydrogenedentales; genus DTSJ01. The sequence goes on along the minus strand of CALLLL010000044.1, from coordinate 3,436 downwards.
TCATGGGTTACTCTCCAAGGGGTGGTTCATAAATAAAATTATTATTCGCTTCCGCTAACTTGGGCGCACTCAAATCTTTATTATTTACCAACGATGGCTCCGCACCCCAATCTATTCCGATCTCAGGGTCATCATACCGTATACTGCCTTCACAACCCTGAGCCCAATTGGCGGTGCATTTATACAAGACGTGTGTGCTTTCTTCTAAGGCAAGAAATCCATGCGCAAAGCCTTCTGGCACATACAAAGCTTTCCCGTTTTCCCAACTAAGTTTGCGCTTCACATACTGCCCATATGAGGGCGAGCCCACACGAATATCCACGGCGACATCGATAATTGAACCACGCATACAACGCACTAGTTTGCCTTGCGCATGCGGATTCACTTGATAATGCAATCCACGCAGAACCCCCTTGGATGAACAGCTCAAATTGTCCTGAACAAAGGCCTTTGAAAACCCTTGCTCGGCCAATCCGGCTTCGTTATACAATTCTGTAAAAAACCCCCGTTCATCGCCAAAGACATCTGTCTCAAGCTCGAATACCCCCGGGATTTCACATTCAATTATCGTTACACCCATAAAAGCTATTCCACCTATTTTCATTGCGTTTCATGTAATAAACACAGCCTACCATAGTCCACCCGCTCACGCAAAGATAGCCTTGTTCTTCTCCATTTCAAGCATCGAATAAGGGCTTGGGTAAAACGCCTAAATCATGATATGCTCAATAATCTGACATCAACACAATACTGGAGATTCCCCATGAAACACCTGGATTTTTATCGCCCTGTAGCATACTTGACATTGGCCTTATTGCTGTCTGCCACCACGCACTCAGCTTTTGCCGCCAATACAGCACGCGGTACAGTTTTTAATGACAGCAACAACAATGGCCAATTGGATAAAGGCGAAAAAGGGATCATGGGTGTCGGTGTATCCAACGGCCGTGAGGTTGTCCAAACCAATCGCAAAGGACATTATGAACTTCCGGTTGCCGATGACACCATGATTTTCGTGATAAAACCCAGTGGGTGGCGTGTACCTCAAAACGAAAACGGCATTAGCCATTTCTATTACAACCATAAACCTGCAGGTTCACAAAATGAAAATCCTAAGTATCCTGTAATCTCCCCAACAGGTCCATTGCCCAAAGCAATCAATTTCCCCTTATACAAGCAAAAAGAGTCAAACTCTTTCAAAATGATCTGCTTTGGGGATACACAGCCCCGAAATCAAGAAGAAGTGGACTACATTTCACACGATGTCATTCAAGAATTGGTCGGCTTCGATGCAGCCTTTGGTGTCACATTGGGCGACGTAGTTTTCGATAATCTCGATATGCTTAAACCATTGGAACGCACTGTAGGCACCATTGGTGTTCCTTGGTACCCCGTCCATGGGAATCATGATGTGAATGCCCGATTCCATAGCGAAGAGACTTCTGATGAGACTTGGGAAAAGCTTTATGGCCCCACTTTTTACTCTTTTAACTATGGAAAAGTTCACTTCATCACCTTAGACGATATTGCTTGGACAACCACAAAGAACAATGGAAAAATTAAAAATAGCTACCACGGCGAATTGGGAGAAAAACAACTAGAATTCATCAAAAACGATCTCGCTTTCGTTGGAAAAGAAGATTTGGTTGTACTCATGATGCACATACCGCTTACTGTGGTAGAAGATAAAGCCAAGTTATTCGAGTTATTAGAGGGCCGCCCCAACACCTTTACGGTATCTGCCCATTGGCACCGCCAGTCCCACTTTTTTATGGGTGAGGAATCCGGCTGGAAGGGTGAAGACAAGCATCATCACCTCGTACACGCTACGGTCTGTGGAAGCTGGTGGTCTGGCGCTAAAGATGAGAACGGTATCCCTCACACCACCATGTCCGATGGAGGCCCAAATGGCTATTCTATAATCACTTTCAATGATAATGATTATTCTATTCGCTTTAAGGCTGCCCGACGTCAGGCCGATCACCAAATGAATATCTATGCTCCCGAATTCATTGAAGGGACAAAAGCCACTGAGACCCAAGTGGTGGTTAATGTGTTTGCCGGTTCCGAACGTTCTACAGTGGATATGCGCATTGGCGAGAGTGGAAAATGGGTACCCATGACGCAAACAACCATGATCGATCCGTATTATAAAGCACTTAAAGAATACGAAGCGAAACTGCCACCTGAAGCTGGGCGCAAATTGCCTAATGCACGGGAAACGGACCATATTTGGACTGGGAACATTCCCATGAATCTCAAACCCGGCCTACATCTCATCAATGTGCGTACCACAGACATGTTTGGACAAACCTATACCGATCAACGCTCAATTCGGGTGAATTGATTCCTGCATACCAAGGAATGAATTCTTCATCATATGCGTTTAAAGCTATGGTATGGTCTCCATACGCATAGGAGTAATGGTTATGGAACAAGTAATGTTTGGTGCTGGATGCTTTTGGGGGGTTGAACTCGGGTTCAGCCAACTAGAGGGCGTCATTGAAACGGCCGTGGGATATAGCGGGGGCCACGATGACGCGCCCACCTATGAGCGTGTGTGTAGCGGTACGACTCAACATGCCGAAGTGGTTTACCTCAAATATGATCCTGAGATCATTTCATTCGAAAAACTACTGAATGTTTTCTGGCATGGACACGACCCTACCCAGATTAATCGTCAAGGCCCCGATGTGGGTACGCAATATCGCTCGACCATATATTATTACTCGAATGAACAGCGTGAATTAGCGGAATCGACCAAAGCAATCTTAGATGCCAGCGGTGAATTCGGTGCACCCATTGCTACCGAACTTGCGGCCGCTCAAGCCTTTTATCCAGCCGAAGATTATCATCAGCAATATTTCGCCAAACGGGGAATGACTAGCTGTGGATTCAAAGTACATTAACTCTATTAAGACCACCAGGAGAAGAAACATGAAAGCAATTAACTACATGAGTATGACATTGATGGTTATGGGATTATTACTAAGCGGGTGCGCTGAAAATCCCGCAGATAACAGTACTGCTTCCGATACCCAAGACGCTTTTGAAAACTCTGAAACGCCTATTGCTGGCACTACCTTTACGTTCGCCCCGGATACCAAAGTGGACTTTGTAGGATCTAAAGTGACTGGAAGTCATGATGGTGGATTCGAAAAAGTGTCTGGCACTATCGTGGTACCGGATGGTTCAATCGAAAACGCACAAATTAATGTAACCATTGATATGAATTCCATCTGGAGTGATTCCAAGAAATTGACTGGGCATTTAAAAAATGAAGACTTTTTCGAAGTGGAAACCTACCCCGAAACTAAATTTGAATCGACTTCAATTTCTAAATCCGATTCAGGCTATGAAGTAAAAGGCAATCTCACCTTACACGGCGTTACTAAGGGCATCACATTCCCAGCACAGATTACTATAGCGGAAGATG
>CALLLL010000043.1 GCA_938082445.1 uncultured bacterium | reverse complement strand
ATTGGTTCTGATTGCGGGTGGTGATATTGAGGTAACTATAGGCCGAAGAAACTTCAATATTGTTTTTATCAAATAAAGTCGCTTCCGCACGCAGTAGCATGGGCATCCAGTCTTCGATTTTAAAGGCAAAAGTCGTGGTCGCTAAAGGTTCCGTTTCGATCATTTTAACGACACGGTTATGCACATCGACCAGCTTAATAAGGATGATTTGTCCGGGCTTCAGGCCTTCACAGTCAACCGTACCATTAATGGTTTCGCCTTTTTCCGCCCACGACTTATCTAAATGTACTTGAGTGACACGAGTAGAGGTTTTGACTTCAAATGGGGCACTGGCAAAGCAGATTTTAGAACGGGTGGTTTTTACAAAAGCATCGACATGATATTGTCCTTCACTCAACAATGGAAACTCGAAGGTCGCTTTTTCCGCTCGACTAAGTCGGACCGATTTCAATGGAACCTTGTCCCCATCCCAACGCCGAATTTCAACCACCAACTCTGCACCCAGTACGGAATTGTCCCAAGCGATGGTAAACGATAGTTCTTCCAGATCACCACGCAGTATCGACTTGGTGGGAATTTGAATATCGAGATTAATCTTAGGCGCTTTGTTGGCTGCCCATAAAAGCGCGAGGCCTTGCTGAGCCATTTGGTAATCGAAGGTCGTCTCCCAACCATGCTTGTATTCCAACGGCGTGCGCGTGGGGAGGAGGGCACCCCGGCTTTTGCCTTGAGTGAAATAGTTTCCGTGCGCCGGGGCTTTAATGGCTGGAGCAAAATCTTGCGCTTCACTAAAGGGCAGTTTAGCCTCATCACCCACCAAGACTATCCCCGTACCCGCATCCAACTGAGCTTGCAAGGCCGTTTGAACTTCATCCGGCAGCATGTTCATCGTCATATTGGTGAAGAAGAATACATCAAAAGGCTTTTCAAGTAGCTTCAAGGCACGCTGTGTCCCAGCGTCTAAGGATAGATAAGGGCGCGGGTTGCCATTGCCCAAAATATTTTTGCTCCCGCGCAAGTAATAGATGATATCTGCATCCAATTGAAAGCGCTGCATCAACTCAATGACTTCGCGCCCTTCAGTGCTACCTTGATTCCACGGAGAAAAGAAGAGCACGCGTGTAGTACCCTGTGCGTAAGGCTTCGCCCACTTGGTGTGCGGGGTTTCAAAGGCCATCGAAAGTTCATGCTCATCTTCAATCAGATTGGGGACGGGTTCATTATCGGCATAGGCAACGAGTGTTGTTGAAAGCAGACCAAACAACCAGAAGTGACGCAAAAAAGAGGATCGCATGAATAGCTTTTCCTATGATAAAGGGGTTAAAAGCAGCTACCGAAGTGTATAAAACTCTCTATGCATTGTCAATTTACTTGAATATAAAAAAAACGGGCTGAATCCATATGGATTCAGCCCGTAAATGTCTTGGAGAAAGGAGTCGTGCTTATTTTTCTCCGGAGAGAACCTCGGCAATATTTAATGCATGGTCCTTAATCCGACGATAGGCATTGAGAATGTCGGTGATGGTCAAGCTCTCAAGAGGAGAAGTCTGCTCTGTACCGACCCGTTCCAAGTGGTTAGAACGATATTGTTTCATCAGGTGGGAGATATGCTCACCCTGTGAACGCGCTTTGCTGACCACTTCTGTCGCGCCTGTTTTTACGCCCTTGTTGATGAGTAAAATGTATTCCATCACATGGTCATGTAGATCGAGTAGTTCCGTGCGATGAATTTCGGAGATTTCCATCTCTTCTTTACGCAGCTTAATGTTCAGCTTCATAATCGTCATGATGTAGTCACTGATAGATTCATACTCATCCGCCATACGGATCTGACTACGTCCTTCCTCCATCACTTCGAGAGTCACATTACCGGCCATCAAGTGAGCGATAAATTCGTTGATCTCTTTTTGCACTACATCGAGTACTTCTTCGCGGTGGAAGATTTTCTTTTCAACGGCTTCGTCTTCAGTCGGTTTTTCAATAAAGGGACGTAAGTGGGTCATCATCTTATCGACCCCATCACCCATGAGCAGGATTTCCTGCTTGGACTGTTCCAAACCAAGGCCCGGTGTGTCGACCATACCAATATCGAAGTATTGCAAGTGAGCCACACCTTTTTTCTCAGGATCGGGAACCATCCAAATCAATAATCTGGACATATACCCAACGAGTGGTAAAAAGAAAATCACGTTGGCAATGTTAAAGCCAGTATGAGTGGCCGCGATGGCTGCAGCTACATATACGCGTTCTTTCACTTCCATACCGTTAGCATTTAATACTTGTACTCCATTCTCATCGAGAACAGGGGCCATTGCATTAGGTAAACCACCTGTGGTCCATTCTATATATTGAGTGATGATGGATATGTATGGGGAAAATAATGCTGTGATCCATAGCACCCCTAGGAGATTGAACATGATATGTGAATACGATGCTCGTCGTGCATTTACTGAGCCACCAATAGATGCCAAGTATGCGGTTACGGTTGTACCGATATTCTCACCAAGAACCAACGCAGCAGCCGTGGGATAATCAATCACTCCGGTAACGGCCAACCCGATAGTGATTCCAAGGGTCGCTGAAGATGATTGAACGATCATCGTTAAAATTGCACCCACTCCAGCACATTTCAATACGCTGAAGTACGTGCCGTCATAAGCGAATTTTGCAAACCAGGCTTTAAATTCATCATCAGCGGCCAAAGGTTTGAAACCGTTCTTCATTAATTCCAAGCCGAAGAACACCATACCCAAACCAATAAAGGCCATTGCAAAATAACGCACCCGGTCGCGTTTAGAGAAAAGGTAGACCAAAACAGCTGGGCCAATAATCCACAAGCCGTATTTACCGACTTTTAGTACCAAGATCCAACCAGTGATCGTGGTTCCAATATTGGCCCCCATAATCACGCCAAAAGCTTGGGCGATATTCATCATGTTGACGTTGACTAAGCCAACCACCATTACAGTCGTGATAGAACTGGATTGAACCAAGCAGGTGACCAAGGTACCCATACCCACACCCATAAATCGATTTGATGTCGCGCGATTGATCATCTTGCGTAATGTAGGACCAGCTATGGCTTGCATTCCCTCCGACATGTTTTTCATGCCGAGTAGGAAAATACCTAACCCACCGATTACATTCATTAGTAGTCCAAATGACATACCATCTCCTTGGGGGGCCTGCCCCGTTATTTTCTTGAATATTCGTTAATTTTGCGGTAGCTTAACTAAGCGGAAAGCCAAAATCAAATTTTATAAATACTATGGTAAGTCACTGATAGTAAAATACGTAAATTTGACGATAAAAGAGTACATAAATACTACGTAATTGGGCTAATATTAGCAATAATAAAGAAATTTTGTTCGTTCGAGGTCTTCATGCAGAATAATAGCTATCCGGTACATAAAAAATTAGGTTTGCTAGGGGGAATGGTCCTTTTTCTAGTCCTCTTACTTATGCCCACTCCAGCAGGCATGAGTCCTGAAGGTCAACGCGCCATGGCCGTGGCGCTGCTCATGGCTGTGTGGTGGATGACTGAAGCCTTGCCCTTGGCTGCAACGGCCTTAGTGCCCATCGCACTCTTCCCTTTATTCGGCGTGCTTTCGGGCAAAGAAATCACTTTGGCATACGGCGACGACAACATCTTTTTATTCGCCGGAGGATTCTTTATTGCCATGGCCATGCAAAAATGGAAATTACATGAACGGATCGCGTTGAACATTGTCGTACGCACCGGGGTAAACCCCAGCCGCTTAGTCTTAGGCTTTATGTTGGCCACCGCCTTTTTATCCATGTGGATTTCCAACACCGCGACAACCCTGATGATGTTGCCCATTGCCATGGCCGTGATCAATGAGATGGGAAAACGATCGGCCGAAGGCGACGTGTCACGATTTGCCATCTGCTTATTGCTAGGCGTAGCCTATTCCGCAAGTATCGGGGGAGTCGCGACACTCATTGGTACGCCACCCAACGGCGTGTTGTTGACCCAATACAGAACCATGTTTCCCGACGCCCCCGAAATTGGCTTTGTGCAATGGATGATCATCGGAGTACCGTTTTCCTGCATCATGTTGCCGATGACCTGGTTACTATTAACGCGCGTGTTGTTTCACTTTGAGCATTTGCATTTTGAAGGCGCCAAAGAGGAGATCGATAACCGTTTACACGCGCTGGGTAAAATGGGCCGAGGGGAAAAAATCGTGTTGGTCGTGTGGATTGCCACTGCTTTGAGCTGGATATTCCTCAAAGACATCCAAATAGGCAGTGTCACCATCCATGGCTGGGCCGATCTGTTTCCTGAACCCAAGTACATCCGCAACAGCACCGTCGCCATTTTCTTCAGCATTGTACTCTTCATGATTCCGGTCGATATCAAAAAACGTGAATTTGCCCTCGATTGGGAATGGGCTATAAAAATCCCTTGGGGCGTCCTCATTCTTTTCGGTGGGGGACTGGCCTTGGCCAAAGCCTTCGCAACCACTGGCTTGGTGCAATGGACGGGCGACAAGCTTACATTGCTGGAGGGCGTTTCACCGCTCTTGGTCATCGTATGCATCGCCTTGATGCTCACCTTCCTTACCGAACTCACCTCCAACGTCGCGACCACATCCATCATGTTGCCCATACTGGGCGGCGCCGTCGCACCAGTGCTCGGCGTGCATCCTTTGTTGTTGATGGTGCCTGCGGCCATTAGCGCATCTTGTGCATTTATGTTGCCCGTGGCCACCCCACCCAATGCCATCGTATTCGGCGATGGCCATATCACCGTTGCGCAAATGGCCCGTGCAGGCTTACTGATTAATTTAATGGGCGTGATTTTGGTGACCTTAATTACCTATTTCCTCGCAGTTCCTGTATTTGAGATCGTATTGGGCGAAGTACCCAAGTGGGCTATGTAGTAACGAGAGCTATGCCTAAGTTGACATCATTTTTTAAAAAGGTGATAATAGCTTTTGAACAAAGATACACCTAAGCCCTAAGGACCCTAAGCATTGAGCCTCAAAACAAACCTGTTAAGCCTCGCAGAACGGTTTAATAGGTTCATAATTGATAAGGACCACAATAATAAGTCGTCCATTCGTCCAGGACGAGTTCTTCTCCTCGCACTCGGATTCAATGCGGCTTTATTTACATTGTTCCTTTTTTTCATAACGCCCTTTTATGAAACCGGGGACGAAGCAGCGATGATGCGAATCGCCTCCGGCATCACCACAGGGGAGCCTTCTGAATACCTTGTATTTAGCAATGTCCTCTATGGATTCATCTTGAAGTGTTTGTATTCCTTCAACAACACCATCAATTGGTATTCCATTGGCTTGCTGTTGGTTCATTATCTGGGCATGAGTGCCTTGCTCAGTGCATTCTTATACCGACGCCCACAAGCCTCCACAATGCTAGCGTTTCTCGTATACTTTGTCGCCTTCGAGTTTCGTGTACTGATGAACATGCAATTTACATCCACAGCCATAGTCGGAGGATTCTCCGCCTGTTTGCTCATGTTATTCGCCTCACAAGAAGGCTCGAAGGACTCCCTCAAAGTTGGTGTATTTGCCATGCTCGTGGCAGTACTGGCTTTTTGGGTCCGATACAAAGCAGGGCTGCTCGCGTTTGGACTGTGCCTGCCATTGGTCGGCATTCAATCACTACGCTTAAAGTCCTGGAAAACGGCCATCGCATTTAGCACAACCTTGATGATTTTCGCCTTGTCCATGGCCTTTCATGAATCCTATACCCATCGCACAGAAGAGTGGAGCACCTTCCTTAAATACAACAATGTGCGGGGTCAGTTGCACGATGATCCCCGTTTTCGCTTATACCGTATCCAGGAAGAAGGGATGTTTGATGAACTCGAGAAAAATGGGTGGAGCAAGAATGACCATTCCATGTATGTGAACTGGTTTTATACCGATCTCGATACTTATTCGTTTGATAATTTAAAAACCATGTACACAACCTTTGCACATATTACCAATACACCTGAGCAATCAGTCGATCTGTTCGTTACGCGTTTTAAGTCTCAGCAGTTGATTGTGTATTTAGCATTTGGAATGTTGTTCTTGGCAGTACTCGTAAATCCTTCACAATGGATGCGTACCCTGTCGCTAAGCCTTGGTATTTTAGCATGGATGGTGCTGTTGTGTGTCTACTTGGTTTGGAAAGAACGGTTGCCTGATCGTTTGCTAATCCCCATGATTTCAGGCGTAGGCGCTTTGTTTTGGGTGCAAAGTGGGTCAGAGCAATCGTCAAGCCCCAAAGAAGCGAGTAGGAAGAGTCGTGCACTCAAAGGCCTTGTAGCTCTCGCGCTTATTGGAGCCATGAGTGTTCAGGTTTTTAATCTCAATAAAATCAATCGATTGAATATGCGTCACAAGCACTATTACGACAAAATGATTGCTTCAATGGCTCAAGACTTTAATCAAACCAGCGAAGAACCCGTGTTTATCGCTTGGGGCTGGTTTTTTCCACATGAATGGGATAATGCACTGTCCAATTTTAGGGACTACGCTGAGCTCAATACCATTAATTTGCGCTGGCATCAGCACAGTCCGCTGTGGGCGTCGGCCTTAGTAGGCGATGGGCTTGAGCAACCCATCACGGACCTCTATACCCGCGATAATGTCTACCTTATTTCCGGGTACTATCCAGATTTAGCCATACAATATGTGCAAGAGCACTACGGGATAGAATTGGAAGCAAAAGTGATGAAGAGTTATGCCCATCCCGAATACGAAATTCCCGATGGGCATCAAAAGACTATGATTTTTAAACTAATACTCAAAGATGCACCTACAATCAGTATTGATTAATAGAATGATTTTGATGTACATCATGATAAACGATATAATGTTTATCTTTTAAAAACAGGACCCATCAAAGTATGTTACGTTCGCTAATTCACCATATTGTCGCAATACCATTCGTGTATAACTGTGCACAATTTGTTCTGGGTGGAAGAATTATGCAGAAAAAGTTTGAAGATTTATGCGATGGACTTCAGTTTGGAGATGGCTGGGTGTTGGACTATGCGGGCGGCACCGGAAGAAGTCGTCCATTTTTAGATAAAGCCAAGCGCTATCTCCTTATGGATATCGATATGGTTAAAATTGAAGGATACAAAACTAAGTTTGACCAGGATTACGCATGTTTATGTGATGTGACTGCACCACCCATACAGTCGAACTCTGCAGACATTATTTTTGCTCGAAATCTTTTACATCACCTCACGACTGAGCAGATGGATGAAATGTTTGAAGCCATTCCGCGCCTGTTAAAATCAAACGGAACACTAGTGATTACTGAACCTTTAGCCAACAGTTCTCGGTGGATTGGCCGCTTGCTATGGCGATACGATCGAGGAGACTATCCTAAAACTATAGACATGATTCTCGAAAGAATCAAGCGTTCCCACACAATCTCCCATATCGAAGAATGTACTGTTCTTCACGATTATTTAATTGTAGTGGCCAAGCCCAATCTTCGGATTTAATCACTATGGAGCGGCCATATACTAAAATTTTCCATGCGTTGGCGCCATTCATCGCCTCGCTTGGGTATTTGGTAGTAGTTCTCTACATTACAGAGCCCATGTTTTTGGTAAACGATAATGTTGCACTATCGAGTTGGGCCCGTGAAGGGCTAATAGCGCCCGTGTTAGGAATTCCCTTTACAAAACTGGTGTACGGACTTTCATCGGTTTTTCCGTATAACATCAATTGGTATGGAGTGTTGTTATACACAGGACACCTCACGGCTTTAACCTTACTGATCTCGGGGTTCAATCGATTATTTACTGAGCGTAAAGAATTTTATTTCATCACAGGTATTACCTACTTAATCTTCCTGAAATTTATAGTTTATCTCGATTACACTTCAACGGCTTTTATGCTCGCTACCGCTTCCGTGATTTGGCTATTAGTCATTGGGCTCCTGGAAAAAAACTTCTCGAAAGTTAAAATCCTCATCACAGCCTTAATTCTTGCAGCCGCTGGTATGTTACGCTATCAAGCACCACTCGTAGTTTTGGTATTATTTTCACCACTATTCTTATATGTATGGGTAACTATACGTCAGCCGGAATCCAATAGACAAAAGATAATGACTTTGTTAAGTGCCGTGAGTCTTGTGATGGTAGTGTCACTTGGCTACTTTTGCGCCATAATTAGCGATCAGAGTTACAAAAGAGAGTACTCAGCAGAAGACTATAGAGATTTTCAAAACTTTTACAATGCACGTGGGCGTCTCCATGCATTTCCAGTCCTAAAGAAAAATAGAGGTAATGAAAAAGAGGAAGATTTTTTTG
>CALLLL010000042.1 GCA_938082445.1 uncultured bacterium | reverse complement strand
CATTGCCTTGATGCCCGCTGAAACCAAGAAAAATATACCCAAGGTACATTCAATGTATCGTGCAATTTTATTCATATTAACTCCCATTCGAAATAAGTAACTAGTGTACATGAAAATAAAAGGGTGAATCGAGTTCAGTTAAGGGGTGCATTCACTAAATGTGCGAATGGACGGAACCAATGGGTTATTGTTAGTATAGAGAGAACAAGTCTTTTGAAAGGGATTGCATGTCGGCACATAAAGAACACATAGGGGTGAAGGAACGTTTCAACCCCGGTCGATGTGAACCTAGATGAGTACTTTTGACGACGACATCATATCCGGCAGTATTTTAAAATCTGTATGGAAAGTAGCTTGGCCTGTAGTCATCACCCAACTGGTAGCCGGTGTTCATGGGCTGGTTGATCATATCTTGGTGGGAAATCATGTAGGTTTTGCAGCGCAAGCGGGTATCGGCGTTTCTTGGCAGCTATTTTTGGTTGTGCTAGTTTTCCTTTCTTCCTTGTTCCATGGGATGAATATTCACATTGCCCGGTACACTGGAAAGCGTGATTCCGAAGCCGTTAATTTAGTATTTTTCGAAACCTTTAAAGCGTCCCTCTACGCTTTCATGTTAATTGTGGCACCAATTGGGTATATATTAGCACCGTATTTGTTGGATTTAATCAATGCCGAAGCCAAAGTGCAGGTCTATGCACTGCCGTATTTGCGCATGATGTTCACCATGACTTTACCGTTGTTTATAATTTTCCTACTCAACGGGGCATTCCAGTCGGTTGGAAATCCTAAAATTCCTTTATATTTTGGAATTCTTACCACCTTGGTTAAAATTCTCGTAAGTTATCTCCTCATTACCGGAGTTGGCCCATTTCCAGAAATGGGCGTAATGGGTGCAGCTATAGGCACTTGTATAGGTCCACTCCCCAGTGTATTCATAGCAATTTATCTTGTGCATAAACGAAAGATGATTATTGGTTTCCCGGATAAACTATCGTTTGTTCCCGATATGTCTGTGATAAAACCTGTGTTGTCTTTGGGGATTCCAGCAGGAATTCAAGCGGTATTGCTCAATATTGGCGGTGTAATTTTGCTGTACTACATTGGCTCCTTGCAATTTAGTGCAGAAGCCCAAGCGGCCTATACCATTTGTTATTCTCAACTTTTTAATTGTGTGACATGGGCCGGATTCGGCCTACGTGCGGCCTGCGCGACTGTAATTGGTCAAAATATTGGTGCCGATAAAACCGAACGGGGAATTCATGGAGTTAATATTGGGGCCATCATGGGAGGGGCTTGGGCAGCATTCTTCGGTATTTTTTATTGGACCATGCCAGTTACATTGCTTAGTATTTTCGGACTCCCCACTTTAGGTGAACAAGAAAACTTAGTGGCGATGATGCCTGTAATCGAAGGCTTAGGACAAAGCGGGTTTATGCCCAACATGTATGCGACAACGTTAATCGAGCATTGGCAAAATGAGATAAAAGTTGTTGAATTGGGTGCCAGTATATTGCATTTCCTATCATTCTCAGGAATATTTGTTGTCGTTGGATTGGCTTATACTGGAGGCTTGCAAGGTGCTGGAGATACGAAGGCACCCATGTTTGCCGCATTTGTATCACAGATTCTTGTACTACTCGGAATTTGTTTTGTGTACCAACGTATGGACGCACTCACCACCACCGTAATTTGGTCTGCCATCTTAATCAGTCACCTTGCTCGATTGGTATTTGTGTACTATATATTTAAGCGCGAAAACTGGCGAAACATCAAAGTCGCAATTGGTGAAGATAAATGATTAATTGAAATTATTGAAATATAAGTCCGCAAATTACATAATGGAGGCCTGTTGACTTCACTGCACTGTAAAGGGCTTAGAAATGTTTTTACAATCTGTACGAAAAAACCTCTTCATTCGCATATCGTTTATTGAGCAGATAGCTATATTCTTTTCCCTCTTGGCGATATGCTTCAATACACAAGCAGCCGATATTTCTAAAGATTCACCGGATTCAACAATTAAAAATGTGCTGTTCATTATTTCGGATGATCTAAAAGCGAGTGTCTTAGGGAGTTATGGTGATCCCATTTGCAAGACACCCAATATCGATCAGTTAGCCAAAGAAGGCATGCTTTTTACTCGTGCTTACGCACAGGGCCCGTTATGCAAACCCTCTCGACCGTCTATGATGTTCAGTCGATACATGATGCGACGTATCGATGATTCTAAACACAAATCTTTTCCCCAAGTCCTCAAAGAGCAGGGTTGGTATTCGGCACGTGTCGGTAAGATTTTTCACATGGGGGTGTCAGCGGACATCGTTCGAGGGAGTGACGGTTTAGACTATCCTGCTTCATGGAGCGAGCGGTTCAATTGTTCGGGATTAGAATACAAAACTCCGGGGGTATATGAAGCATTAAATATCAATGTATTCGAGGACGATTTAGAAACGTTTGAAAAAGAAATCGATGCAAAAGCCATTAAAGGAATAAAAACGCGGACTTATATCGGGGTTAAAGCTCATAAAGCCGATGGCTCGGATCAACCGGATTATAAAGCTGCCGATAAAGCCATCGAATTACTTCAAGCGCATCAAGAAGAGCCTTTTGTATTGGCAGTAGGGTTTGTGCGCCCACACTCTCCAGAAGTCGCCCCGAAAGCCTACTTCGATCAATACCCCTGGGAGGACATCACCTTACCAGAGCAGCATGAAAATGATTGGGATGATATTCCAGCTGGCGGAATATCACGCGACAATTCAATGAACAATGGCATCGATCGTTATCCCGATAATCAAAAGCGCATGTGGCAACATTATTATGCAGCAGTGTCTTTTATGGATGCCCAAGTTGGACGAGTGATGAATGAACTGGAACGATTGGGGCTGCGTGATTCGACCTTGGTAATTTTCACCAGCGATCATGGGTACCATTTAGGTGAACATGGCTTCTGGAAAAAATCAAATTTACATGAAGAGTCCCAACGTGTACCGCTTATAATCTCCGCACCAGGCTTGAAACCGGGTGTGTGTGATTCATTGACTGAACTGGTCGACCTTTATCCAACCATTCTCGATTTTATGAATGTGGAGACGCCTAGTTACTGTGAAGGAATTAGTCTGAAACCATTACTCAATGAGCCAACAAAGAGTATTCGGGATTATGCACTTTCCTATCAAATTATTCCCAACGATAATATTGAACGTTTCGCTTTGCGGGCCAATGATTGGGCATATATGGTGTACGAAAACGGTGAAGAAGAGTTGTATGACATGCAACGCGACCCCAAACAATTCACCAATCTGGCCAACCATCCCGACCACCAAAAAATGTTAAAAAAATTTCGTCTGGCCCTCGTAAATAAACATCAAAAGATGCAAGGACGCTAAGGCTTATTTATTCAATATTATCTCGTGGATAAGCGTTAGGATTTGACTGGAGATCAATGGTCAACGTTAAATTCTCTCGTTCAATTGAGACCTGAGGGATTCCATTTTCCCTAGTTAATGAAGCATTAATTTTTTCGGGTCCGATTTTGATTATGCTAATGAACTCTTGTTGCTTGCTCTTTTTAGTTGTCTCGGCTTTTAAATGCCATTCCTGTGGATTCACTGTATACCAATCGTGCGTAGGGGTGTCGTATTCACCCTTCTGGCTTAGGCGTAATCCGGCTGGTTCCAAAAATTGAACTTCTGCAACAATGTCTTCCGTTTTTTCGAAGCGTGCAGAGTCTTCGCTCAGGATAAACTCGCTCTGTGCATGTAAATACCATTGGTAAGTGCTTGGTGATGGCGCTTCAAGGAAATCATGGATAATTAAGGCATAAGGCTTGATAAAATACATGCGCCGAGTCCAACGGCTTAAGTTATCGCCATAGGCCAAGCCTGCTTCTCCTTCAACCATATCGATTTCGTCACTCAGACGATAATTGGAAATGCGTCCTTGTGCTTCTGATGTATGGATCAGTTGGCCAATATTATTTACTGTGATGGCGTTGTCTGATTTTGTTTCCCACATCCATTTTTTGTGGTGTGGACTGCCATAGACATCGCGTCGGCCCGAGCGAATAAATACGCGTTCACCATTGATGTTAAGTAGAAAAGCGTTGTTTGCATTGTAGCCATGGCTTTTGCGTCCAAAGCGACTGCTTTTAAATTGCACTTGTACATTGTCGCTGCCGTCTACTAAATTTGTATTGAAAGTAGCCACACCGGTATCAGGGAATACTTTAGAAGTGCGAATATCGCTCGGTGCTTTTGGCAATAAATCCCCCGCGCGAGCGGCTAGTAAGAATCCAATATAGCCTGAAGGTGCCCCCGCATTTTGGATATCGCCATACCAAACCCAATGAGGATTCCCAGCACCCAACCCCAGAGTCTTCATGAAACTTGCCACCTTGGTGGATGAAGTATGCGGAGTTTGGTCACCCCATGCCCCAGTTTTTGTGCCTGGAGGGACTGTGTATAGACCATAATATCCAGTCTCGGCAAAAAATGGTTTGTGGAATGGGTCAATGTTGAAGGCCGACTGTGAAGCCACGACCCAGTACATAAAACGAGTCAGGTAGCTACTCCAATAGGCTGTACCTTCATGCCAAGCCCCGTCGGCGCCCCCCCAAACAGGATAACAGCTATAGAATATAGTCATTGAATACTCGAGCCAATCTTGCGCTTCAGGGATTTCCCCCTGAAACGCAATGGCGACTTCGCCTAGAAAATGCCATGCGCGGTTGGAATGACTAGCATATGGGCGCCATAAATGTTGGCGTTTGCGTAAATGGTTGTAGCAATCTTCAGCTCGGACTTTCATCACTGAGCGAACTTTATTTCGCTCTTCAGGGGTCAATATGTCATGGATCCATGAATAGGTACGAGCTGGGTAATACAGCAAGGGCATTGCTGCTTCGTCGTTGTATGAATAGTTGGTGCTGCCTTTGGGGTCCCACTCAGCAAAAGCCAGTAGCAAATCTCGGGCGGCATCACCGTATTTCCGATCACCTGTTATTTGGTAGACAAAGCCTAACGTTGCCGCTCCATCGGTTAATGCAATTGAGTATCGACGGTTTCCCCACCAAATGGTTTTCCATTCCTTGCTTTTAACGACGGTGCCTTGCGGATATTTTGGCGGTTCTGAAGAGGGGGGAGGTGACGCCAATAATTTATCTGCACGATCGACGAGTGCTTTCCACTCTTTTTTTAAATCACCGCTGGATTTCTCCTGAAGTAAGGCTATGTCATCAGGACGGAACATAAGTTTTGGGTGTGACTTTGAAATACGGGTACGGAGTTCATCAATTGAGGGTTTAGGAAACGTTGTCAATCCTTCTGTGACAGTAAAACTTCGTATCTGACTCCAGGGTGTCAGTGTGCCCGCATTGTCTCCAGCACGATAACGCCAGAAATAGGTGCCCGGTTTAAAGGTCGTTGGGGGGCAATGAGAAGAGAGCGTAGTTTCATCTATTGAGTAGACAAGTGCTTTGAAAGCAGTATCTGAAGCAACCTGTAAGCCGTAAAAATCAGCTTCTTTTTGCCCACGCCATACGAATGCGGGAGGATTCATGGTCGCGGGAAGTTCAGCCGAAGGGCGATATCCCCACTCATCAGCAGTGGCCGGAGCCTCATTCAATTCAAGTGCCGATACCAGTACCATAACCATTCCACACACTGTTGATACCATGATAGAATCCCTTTCTATACTTTCGAGTCCAAAAATGAGTGTAGCAAATGATTATTTAAGATTAACAGGGTGATTTTGACCGATATCGCCTGTGAGGCCAGTTTTGCTTCCCAAACGCATAATATGCTACTCTATGCGTTCTGTTTTTGAAGAATTAGTCCTGTAATCCCAACGCTATCGTTGAATATTGAGGTGAACTGTGCGAACTCCTATTATTGCTGGTAACTGGAAGATGAATAAATTGACGGCCGACGCGGTAGCTTTGGCTGAAGGATTGAATGCTCAATTAAGCGAATTCTCAGGCGTGGAAGTGGTTGTTTCCCCTGTGGCTACGGTATTGAGTGCTGTAGCGTCTTCATTAGAAGGTAGTGCTATTGAAGTGTCCGGTCAAAATTGTTACCACGCAGAAAGTGGTGCATATACGGGTGAATTGTCCCCACAAATGTTGAAGGATGCTGGGGCTACTTGGACCATCATTGGGCACAGCGAACGCCGCCAGATTTTTGGCGAAAACGATGCACTGCTTAACGAAAAATTGAAATTTGCCTTAGCTTCTGGCCTTAAAGTGATGTTTTGCATTGGTGAAACACTCGAAGAGCGCGAAGGTGGTACAATGGGTGCAGTCTTGACCCGTCAATTGGTTGATGGCTTGGCTGGTTTATCCGATGCTGATTTTGAAAATGTTGTTGTAGCCTATGAACCTGTATGGGCAATCGGCACCGGTGTTGTGGCTACGCCACAACAAGCTGAGGATGCACATGCATTCAGCCGAAATGTAGTTAAAGAAAACTTTAATGCAACCATCGCCGATGGATTGCGTATACAATACGGTGGAAGTGTAAAAGCTGACAATGCTGCTGAACTCTTGGGTCAAGCCAATGTGGACGGTGCTTTAGTTGGTGGCGCAGCCCTCGATGCTGAAGGCTTTGCGGCAATAGTACGCGCAGCTCTCTAAAAAATAAACGAATTAACGTAGGAATTTTTTGAATCATGATGGATGCAATTTTTAACTGGGATACCGCTTGGTGGGTATTGATGCTGATGTTTGTCCCTGTTTCCTTGGCCTTAGTGGCTCTAGTGCTTTTGCAACAAGGAAAAGGCGGCGGATTGGCTGGAGCTCTTGGTGGTGGTGGAGGCGATAATGTCTTCGGTACTAAATCTGCTCAAACTATGCCAGTCAAACTCACCTATATTGGTGCAGCAATCTTCTTGACACTGGCGATTGTCATGTCTGTAGTCTCGGGATATGTGGGCCAAGGCGCTGCACCGAGATTAGCCAATGAAGTGGGTGCTGCTGGTGAAACAGTCACTGGACCTACTAATGAATTGGACGCTCTGGGTTTGGGAACAGGAATTGTTGATAAAGATGCAGCATCTGCGACTCCTGAAGAAGAACCTACTGAAGTTGTAAGTGAAGAAACGCCTGCTGAAGTGCCAGCTGCTGCTGAAGAAAGCACGGATGCCGCGCAGTAAGCCATTCGATAAGTAATTTTATCAAGGTCCAAAGCATGGTATAGTGCTTTGGACCTTTTTTCTATTAACGGGGATTGGAAACGATACCATGGATAAAATTTTAGTCCGAGGGGGCAATACATTGAACGGCAACGTGAATATTCGCGGAGCCAAGAATGCGGCCTTGCCTTTGATGGCCGCAGCGTTGCAAGCAGAAGGGCCTTGTACCTTACACAATATGCCTTGCTTGCACGATATATTTTCAATGGACAAAGTAATCTCTTCAATGGGCGTCGGTATCGATTTTACTGGTCAGTCAATGACTTTAGATCCAACAACCATTAATTCACAATACGCCGCCTACGAACTGGTGCGTAAGTTACGCGCCTCATTTTTTGTGTTGGGGCCGCTTTGGGGACGATTTGGTGAAGCAAAAGTCTCTTTACCCGGTGGGTGTGCAATCGGGACGCGCCCTGTGGATATTCACCTCAAAGGCTTAGAAGCTTTGGGTGCGGAAATATGCATAGAAGATGGATATGTAATAGCCAAAGGGCAACCGACTGGTGCAAACATCTCTATGGACTTCCCCAGTGTTGGTGCCACGGAAAATTTAATTATGGCTGCTGTACGAGCCAAAGGTAACACGCGATTGTCCAATGTGGCACGTGAACCTGAAATTATCGATCTGGCGAAATTCCTTAATGCGATGGGCGCGAAAATCGAAGGTGCCGGTAACGATGTGATTGAAATTGAAGGAGTCGATACCTTGAATGGTGCAACGCATAACGTTGTTGCCGATCGTATCGAAGCAGGTACTTTTTTGATTGCTGGAATTGCTACAGGCGGTAAAGTAAAAACGAATTATGTGGAGCCGGACTTATTACCAAACTTTTTGGAAAAACTTGAAGAAATGGGCGCCACCATCGAGCGCGATGAGCACAGTATCACTGCTTCAGCACCCAATGGAATTAAAGCGGCTGATGTGATTACACAACCTTTCCCAGGCTATCCGACAGATTTGCAGGCACAAATTATGACATTGATGTGCGTAGCGGAAGGCACAAGTATCATTAAAGAAAATGTATTCGAAAATCGCTTTATGCAGGTGGCTGAATTGTCACGAATGGGTGCAGACATTGAAGTAGACGGCAATGCGGCTATTATTCGTGGTGTCGAACAGTTGTCTGGTGCTGAAGTGATGGCCTCAGACCTTCGCGCAAGTGCTGCATTGGTCATTGCCGGATTAATGACAGATAGGAAAGAAACACTTATATCTCGTGTGTACCATATTGATCGTGGCTA
>CALLLL010000041.1 GCA_938082445.1 uncultured bacterium | reverse complement strand
TAACTGTATTGAGACTCTTTCGATAGTGTTCCCAAGCAAGGATTTTCACATGATCGATATTCATGAGTGTTCTCCTTTCTTGACGACTTCCATCGGCCGTTCTGAGTAAGCGATGAAGAGGTCCTCTAAGCTTGGAGTGTTTTGCTCGACTATGCGCGCGCCGATTTCCTGAATATGCGCTTGGGCTTTGTCGAGTTCACCATTGCAGATAAGCGTCCATTCTTTTCCATGACCGTTGCAACTAAGTGCACCGTTTATAGAAGGTGCTTTCGAATGTGTATCCTCAAAATGAACAATGAGTCGGTGGTGAGTTTCTTTGATGTGATCAAGTTTGTCGCATAGAACCAACTTTCCGCCGGAAATCATAGCGACATAGTCAGAGACGCGTTCAACTTCTTCGAGTAGATGAGAGGAGAAAAATACTGTGCGTCCTTCATCGGCAACAGTCCGCACAATAGCGCCAAGAATATCTCGACGAACTATGGCATCAAGTCCTGAGGAAGGTTCGTCGAGTAATAGGAGTTCGGGGCGATGCGCAAGGGCAGCCAATAAACCGAGTTGAGCTTTTTCACCGCGTGATAAAGTTTTAACTTTGGCGTCACGATCGAGGCGGAATGTTTCCAGGAGTTCACTGGCAAAATGTTCGTCCCACTTTGGAAAGAAGGCCTGTGTATAGCGCATGACCTCATGCACGCGCATCCACGTGGGCATTTCGCGATCTTCGGATAAATAGCCAATACGTGCGAGAACAGATTCAGCATTCTCGACAGGGTTTTCACCAAATACCCGTACACTACCGGACTTAGCTTTGAGTGTACCCAAGATATGTTTTATTAAGGTGCTTTTACCAGCACCATTTTCACCGAGCAGGCCAAAAACACAACTAGGTGGAACACTTAAGGAGACATCATCCAATGCCGCTTTCTTGCGAAATGTACGAGTGAGGTGTTCAATCTCAATTATGGGATGGCTATCATTGGAACTGCTCATGAGTGATCTCCTGTATCAAATGCATCATAGCGTTGCTTAATAATGTCAATTAATATATCGCGCTCTACGTTTAATTGTTTGGCTTCAGAAATAAGGGCATCACAACGATCTGTGAGAATAGTTATTTTTTCTTTACGGGCCAAAGGGGAGAGACCAGTTTGGCAAACAGTGGTGCCGGAGCCCTGCTTGGACTCCAGCACGCCTTCGGTTTCCAGATCCCGATAGGCTCTTGCCACCGTGTTAGGGTTTATTAGGAGTTGTTTGGCCAGGGTGCGGATGGGAGGTAGTTCTTCTCCAGGATTAAGTCGCCCCGAAGCTACCAACAGCTTCACCTGCTGGATTAATTGACGATATATTGGTACGCCATCTTTTGGAGTGATATGTATGTGCATGCTTTATCCTTATAGAATGTATTAATACTTTAGTACAATTTGGGTGGGTTATCAACAGCTAATAATGGCATAAAAAAATGCGAATAAAAAGCATTCGCATTCAATAGGTATAGGGGATTTGGATAAAGTGCTAGTGTTTACGTAGTTGTTTGACTTCTGTTCGCTTATCCCATTCTTGCCATTTTTCTGCCAAGCGGGTTGTACGTTTTGGATGCAATTGGGCGAGATTATTTAATTCAGTACGATCTTTTTTGAGGTTGTAGAGTTCCCAAGGTGAATCGCCTTCTTGAATGGCTTTCCAGTCACCCTGTCGTACTGCGCGACTGCTACTAAATGACCAATATAGAAAATCGTGTGCTTTACGTTTTTTACCTTTGAAGATAGGTGTTAAACTTTTGCCCTCTAAAGGGGTGATGGAACGGTCGTCGAATTTTTCGGGGTAACTGCCTTTTCCTAGTTCGATAAAAGTCGCCATGAAATCTATAATGTGGCCGGGTTGATGGGTGATGCTGCCGGGTTGGATGGTCTTGGGCCAGTGGGCGATGAGGGGGGTGGTGATGCCGCCTTCGTAGTCGTAGCGTTTGTATGAGTGGAAGGGGGTGTTTTGGGCGTTGGCCCATGGGGGATCGACGGTGCGGTAGGAGTTGACGGGGCCGGGTGGGACGTCTTGGGTGACGTGGACTATTTCGGCGCAGGCGCCGTTGTCGGAGAGGAAGAGGATGAGGGTGTTGTCGAATTTGTTGAGGGCTTTGAGTTTGTCGAGTATGCGGCCTATGTTTTGATCCATGCGATCGACCATGGCGGCGTATACGGCCATCTTGAGGTCCCAGTTGTGTTGACTTTTGGCGTCGTCCCATTTGAGACCGCGTTCGCGATCGTTCTTGAGGGCTGCTAGATTCCAGGCGTTTTTGTTGGGGACGTCTTCCCAGGCGGGGACTCGGTGGTCGCGTGGGGTGAGGGGGGCGGTCTTGGGATTGAGGAGTCCCATGTCTATTTGGCGTGCGTAGCGTTCTTTGCGAAGTTTGTCCCAGCCTTTCATGTAGGTGCCTTGGTATTTGGCGATGTCTTGGGGTGGGGCGTGTAGGGGGTAGTGGGGCGCGGTGTAGCCTACATATAATATGAATGGGTCGTTGCCGGTGCCGAGCTCGTCTAGGTAGTGGAGGGCGTGGTCGGTGAATGCGTCGGTGGTGTAGAAGTCTTTGTCTTTGGGTGTCATGGGTATGGAGACTTGGTGTCCGTGGGCCCATTTGCGGGGAAAGGTTTTGTGTGCGGGTTGGGGTTCGTGGTCGCGTTTGTGTCCGGGGTTGAAGAAGTTGCAGCAGCCGTCGGTGAGTCCGTAGTAGCGTTCGAAGCCGCGTTCGAAAGGGAGTTCGTCGGCGTGCCATTTGCCGACCATCATGGTTCGGTATCCGGCTTGCTTGAGGACTTCGGCGAAGGTGACCGAGTGTTGGATTACTGCGGGGCCGTTGGTGAGGCCGGTTTGTTGGGAGTAGAGTCCGGTGAGGAGTGAGGCGCGGGTTGGGGCGCATTTGGCGTTGTTGTAGAATTGGGTGAAGCGCATGCCGCCATAGGCGAGGCTGTCTAGGTTGGGGGTTTGAATTTCGCCGCCGTAGGAGCCGATGTCGGAGAAGCCCATGTCGTCGGCCATGATGAGGACGATGTTGGGGCGTGTGTCTTGGGCGATGGTGGTGAGGGTGAGTAGGAGGCTTAGGGCGGTGGCGAGTAGTGTGGGGTGGTGCATGGTTGAATCCTTTGTGGGGCGGTTAAGGATTCAGTGTAGCAATGGGGATTTGCCGGGATCAATTTGGGGATACTAAATGGGAGATGGGGCTAGTGATTTTTTTAGGCTTATTCATTGAACTAAGGGGCTTGGCGATCTATACTGAATGTGTGCTGTTCTATTTATGAGGGGATTCACATGTCTTTTTTTACTAAAATTAAAGAATTTTTAACTCCGAAGCCGTATGTGCCGGCTGATATTTCTGAATTTATGCCTAAGATTGAATTATTGGCTAAGCCTACAGTTTTATTTGATGATGCTGCAGAACCTGGGTTTAATAGGTTGGGTGGGGCGCCGAATTTGCCCGAATCGGTTGAATGGCCTGAATGGGAAGGGAAGCCACTTTCGTTTTTGGGGCAGTTTGATCTTTCGACTTTGCCTGAGGATGCA
>CALLLL010000040.1 GCA_938082445.1 uncultured bacterium | reverse complement strand
TTGCCCCCAAGGCAAAACATGTCATTTACCTATTTATGTCAGGCGGCCCTTCCCATCTTGACCTCTTTGATTACAAACCCACTTTAGCTAAACTCGATGGCCAACCGGTACCAGAATCGCTGATGCAACAACAGCGTTTCGCTTTTATTAAAGGCATCCCCAATGTTGGTGCTCCACGATGGTCCTTTGCTCAACATGGACAAAGTGGTGTCAGTATCAGTGAACTCTTGCCCCATACCGCCAGCATTGCCGACGATATCGCTGTCATTCATTCGATGCACACTGAGCAATTTAACCATGACCCTGCCGTGATGTTTATGAACAGCGGTTCCCCGCTGCAAGACCGTCCCTCTATGGGCGCTTGGTCTAGCTATGGCCTCGGCAGTGACAACAACGATCTTCCTTCTTTTGTAGTGTTGGCTTCAGGCTCCGGCACCCAACCCTTACAAAATCGTTATTACGGAAATGGGTTCTTGCCATCTATGCATCAAGGTGTCCCTTTCCGTTCCAAGGGCGACCCCGTACTCTTTGCTAGTAACCCGGATGGTATCAGCTCTACTGGCCGTCGCCAAACCATCGATGCAATCAACACCATGAATCGCTGGCATCTTGAATCGGTAGGTGATCCAGAAATCGCTACCCGTATTGAAGCCTTCGAACTCGCATACCGCATGCAAACCAGTGTCCCTGAATTGATGGACATAGCTGAAGAGCCGCAACACATTCATGAACTGTACGGGACTAAACCCGGTGAGACGGCCTTTTCCAACAATGCCTTGCTCGCACGTCGACTGGTTGAACGTGGTGTTCGTTTTGTACAGTTGTTTCATACAGGATGGGATCACCATGGGGGTGGAAGCACCCAAAATCTTATCTCGAATCTACCTCAGGTTACTCGAGAAATCGATCAACCTGCCGCAGCCTTGATCAAAGATTTAAAACAACGTGGACTCCTCGATGAAACACTGGTTATCTGGGGAGGTGAATTCGGCCGTACGCCGATGGTACAAGGGAAGGTCACCAAGGAAACCATGGGGCGCGATCATAACCCCCGTGCATTCACACTATGGATGGCTGGAGGCGGCATCAAACCGGGAATCACCTACGGTCAAACCGATGACTTTGGCTACAACGTTACTGAAAATCCGGTTCATGTACACGACTTTCAAGCCACTGTGCTCCATTGTCTTGGCATGAAGCATGAACACCTCACATACCGCTTCCAAGGCCGAGACTTCCACCTCACCGACGTCGCAGGAAACGTCATCCCCGATCTTCTAGCATAAGCGCATACTAATTAACCATAGACTTGCTTCTCCAAGCATGGTATCTTCGTATTCATCAATTATTATACGAAGAAAGTGTATTGAGAGCATTTTACTCTAGGAGAAGACGGCACCGTGCACTTCAGATTGAACATATTGAAAGCTCTTGTAGTGAGTTGCTTCAGTTCATCGCTGAGTGTGGGGATATTTGCATCCGCCGAAACGCCCACTTCACCTGATTTCAATCAGCATATCGCCACCATCCTGATCAATCGATGCCTTGAGTGCCATCAAGAACGTGATCCCTCGGGGAATCTTGATTTGTCTTCCCTCAAGGGAGTACTTAAAGGGGGTGACGATGGGCCAGCCATTGCCCTCGATGAACCCTTAAAGAGTCATCTCCTAAACCGTATTGAAGCGGGTGAGATGCCGCCTAAGTTAAAAGGTGTCCCACAGCGTCTGCCCGATACTGAGATCGATTTACTACGCACGTGGATTCAATCGGGAGCCAAATGGCCTGAAAATCGTAGGCTTGATCTCTATGAACTTACCAGTGATATTCGCGGTGGACGCGATTGGTGGTCCTTACAACCTGTACAAAAACCAGTTCCCCCAACGGTGCAACATACTGACTTGGTCAGCAATCCAATCGATAATTTCATACTGGCAAAACTGGAAAATGCCAACATGAAACCCGCGCCTTTGGCTGAGCGGCGGCAATTGATTCGACGGGTTTATTACGATGTAATTGGATTGGCGCCAAGCTATGAACAAATTGAAGCTTTTGGAGCCGATGAAAGCGATACTGCTTGGGAATCCGTCGTCGATTCGCTCTTGGCTTCACCGCATTTCGGTGAGAAATGGGCCCGACATTGGTTGGACCTAGTACGCTTT
Organism: uncultured bacterium; assembly: GCA_938082445.1. Taxonomy (GTDB): domain Bacteria; phylum Hydrogenedentota; class Hydrogenedentia; order Hydrogenedentales; genus DTSJ01. The sequence continues at coordinate 11,165 of CALLLL010000040.1, read as the reverse complement.
GCTGAAACTGCGGGCTATGAACGCGATCAAGAGAAACCTTTTGCCTGGCGCTATCGTGACTGGGTGGTGAACGCGTTTAATGATGACATGCCGTATGACCAATTTGTTGTGCAGCAGATGGCCGGGGATGAAATTCCCCATTCCACAGAGAGCACTACAATCGGTACAGGCCTGTTACGATTGGGGACTTGGAACGATGAGCCGAATGACCCACAGGATTATAAATATGAACGCTTGGAAGATTTAGTCCATGTGACCTCATCAGCCTTTCTCGGGTTGAGTGTGAAATGTGCCCGTTGCCATGATCATAAGTTTGATCCAATTCCGCAAACTGACTACTACCGGATGGCCGCTATTTTTTGGCCAGGGGCCATTGAGCCCCGCAGCAGCGCGCATAATGGCGGGCCAACGCCTCAGGAGTTGGGCTATGAAAGTGTATTGGGCTGGACCGATCTGAATGCAAGTCCTAAACCGCTTCATTTATTGAAACAAGGTGAACGCCATAAGCCGGGCGAAGTGGTGGAAGCCGGTGTATTGACCGCCATCCCATCCCTCCTTAAAGCCTTTGAGGCGCCCCCTACCAATGCAAAGTCTACTACACGCCGATTGCAATATGCGCAATGGATGACCAACCCAAAACATCCACTCACCCCGAGAGTACTGGTTAACCGTATTTGGCAACATCATTTTGGCCAAGGCCTTGTTCGCACGCCGAATAATTTTGGGTATCGAGGGGCACCGCCTACGCATCCTCAATTATTGGACTGGTTGGCAAGTGACTTGATCCAAGGTGACTGGAAAATGAAATCGTTGCATAAAAAGATTCTGATGTCACGTACGTATCGCCAGAGCACTACACATCCAGACTATGCAGCTTATCAAGATAAAGATGCGGCGAATCATCACATTTGGCATGCCGAACGTAGACGATTGGATGCGGAAGCGTTACGTGATTCGATGTTACATATCACTGGCGAATTGGATTACACCATGGGCGGACCCAGTTTCCGTTCCACCATGAACCCTGATGCCTTGAAAGGCTTATCTCGTAAAGACGCGGCTTGGCAGGCCTCCCCTTCGAAACAACAACTTCGTCGCAGTTTGTATATGTATTCGAAGCGCGGATTGTTGCTTCCGATGATGACCACATTCAATTTCAGCGATACCATCTCGCCATGTGGCCAACGCGATGTCACCACTGCCCCCACGCAAGCCTTGGCTCTAATGAACAATTCTTTTACACATTCACGAAGCACTGCACTTGCGCAACGCGTGAAAGAATCGGCCAATGCAACACCAAACGATCGAGTTCGCATGGCATGGCAGTTTGCGCTGGGTCGCACACCTAAGCCCAGTGAAATTGCATTAGCACTCAATCATTTATCGGAACAGCAAACACGATTTAAGGACTCGGCCTCTGGTAATTCGCCAGAGGATTTGGCATTGGCTTCGCTTTGTCATGTACTCATCAACTCCAATGAATTTATATATGTGGACTAATAAGGACGACGCATGAAGGATAAACGCATATTCCCTTGTGGACATACACGCCGTGAATTTATCTCTGATATGGGGGCAGGCTTCGCAGGTCTCGCGCTGACCAGCTTGCTATCAAAAGATGGATTTTTTAATCACCCGGTCCATGCAGCCAACTCAAGCAATCCTCTGAGCGCACAACCCCCTCAATTCACCACAAAAGCTAAGTCATGTATTTTTCTGATGATGAACGGTGCACCGAGCCAAGTAGACACCTTCGATTATAAACCTGCGCTGGAAAAATACGCCGGTAAAACAATGCCAGAGGACAAAAAATATATCAACTCGGGCGGACGCAAGGTGGGCTATTTAACCCCTGCTTGGCGGGACTTTAAGCACGGCGGCGAAAGTGGGTTATTGATTTCTGATTATTTCCCGAAGGTTCGGGAGCATGCTGATAAATTATGTGTTATAAATTCGTGTCACACCGATAGCCATGCACATGGCACTGCATTGGTTGCGATGAATACCGGGAAAACATTCATTGGACGTCCCTCACTGGGGAGTTGGTGCACATATGGATTGGGGACAGAAAACCAAAGTCTTCCCGGTTATGTGGTTATGCTAGACAAACGAGGCGGTCCCATTAGTGGTGAACCCAATTGGTCCAGCGGTTTTATGCCATCAACCTTTTCGGGAACCCTCTTTCGCCCAATTGGCGATCCCATTCTTGATCTCAAAGGCCCAAAACATATTTCACGCGAAGCGCAGCGTTCCCAATTGGATTTACTGGCTCAATTAAACCAACAACATCTTGACCAATTTCCAGGTGGTCAAGAATTGGCTGCACGCATTGAATCCTATGAACTTGCATATCGCATGCAAGCTGAAGCACCTGAGGCCGTGGACATTGCCAACGAATCCGCCAACACCAAAGCAATGTATGGAATCGATCAAGACCCAACCGATGAATTTGGACGCAACTGTTTAGTGGCACGTCGATTGGTGAAACGCGGTGTACGATTCGTGCAACTCTATTCCGGTGGTGGGCACCTAGAGGAAACATGGGATGCACACGAAAGCGTTGAAAAAAATCATGGACAACACGGCGCTGAAGTAGATCAACCAATCTCCGCGTTGCTCACGGATCTTGAACAACGTGGCATGTTGGATGAAACCTTGGTTGTATGGGGGGGTGAATTTGGACGCATGCCCTTCAGTGAAGGCAAGGACGCGCCTGGGCGCAATCACAACCCCTATGGCTTTAGCATGTGGATGGCTGGAGGCGGTGTCAAAGGCGGCATGACTTATGGCTCTACCGATGAAATAGGCTTTGAAGCCGTCGAAAACAAAGTGCATTTGCACGATATCCACGCAACCATACTGCATCTTATGGGGATCGATCACGAACAATTGACCTATTTCCATCAAGGCCGAGAAGAAAGCCTCACCGATGTTGGTGGGCGTATCATCTCAGACCTCCTCGCATAACCATCAATAAACAAAAGACTTAGGGGCTATTTAACTTTTCTTTAATAAATGGTTGAAACTGTCCACTTTATTTTGTTAAGGTTACTGAACAGAAAGTTAGCAAGCCATTTATTTATTCTGATTAAGGAATATTTGTATGAATACCTTAGAAATTGATAGCCCTATATCACTTCGCGACATTGAACCAGGTGCTTCTGGCCGTATCAAAACGATGGACATGCCCGAAGAAACAGTTGCTCGTTTGGCCGGACTCGGTATTTGTGAAGGACGTAATGTAAAAATCGTCAAGCACGGTGAACCATGTATCGTACGTACCTACGGCTCCCGTGTTGGTATCGCGTCTTCTCTTGTCAATCAAATTCATGTGGATGTAGCCACGATCTAATTTTTAAGGCACCCGATGTCTACCTCTTCTACCAATGTGTCTTCAGAACACTCAAACCGTGTCGTCTTGGTTGGGAACCCCAACGTAGGCAAGACTACCCTCTTCAATTGTCTCACCGGACTTCGTATGAAGACGGCCAACTTTCCCGGAACCACGCTGGACATTCTTAGCGGAAAACTTTCCTTACCTTCCGGTGAACGCGACTTGCTCGATCTCCCTGGACTTTATGCATTGGATTCTGCCAACGCCGAAGAACGAGTTGCCCTTGATGCCATCCTAAACAATGATAGTGAAAAACCCGCGCTGATCATTCTTATTTTGGATGCCACAAATTTAGTGCGCAATTTATTTTTTGCCGCACAGGTTTTGCGCTTGGGCATCCCCACTGTTATCGCCCTTAATATGGTCGACCTCGCTAAAAATTCTGGCGTACATATAAACTACGAATCACTGGAATCCCACCTTTCTGCACCGGTCATTCCCTTGGTTGCTCGTAAAAATACTGGCATCGAACAATTAATCGATCGCTGCGAAACTGTGCTTAGCGAAAACACAGCTCCTGCTCTTCCTAAGCTTTTAGTTTCAACTGAAAACCCTGATAACAACATGCTCTATACGTGGGCCGAATCGGTATACGAAAGTAGCGTAGAACACGAAAACGCTACACTCGGTCGTAAGACTGAAATGGCCGATAAGTTTTTTACTCATCCCATTGGCGGACTCCTCGCCTTCATGTCTGTTCTCTTTGTGGTCTTTTATTTAATTTTTAGCTTTGCCGGCATTCCCATGGACTTTATCGACGGTACTATGGGTAGTTTTGGTGAATGGGTAGGTAGTAAATTGCCCGAAGGCCTCTTCCAACAATTAATCGTAGACGGTGTCATAGCTGGCGTGGGAGGTGTTCTCATTTTTTTGCCCCAGATTTGCATACTGTTCTTCTGCCTCTCTTTATTAGAGGATACCGGCTATCTCGCACGAGCAGCCTGTGTCATGGATAAACATCTCCGTCGTGTAGGATTACCCGGAAAAGCATTCGTACCTATGCTGGCCGCCCATGCCTGTGCCATTCCCGGTATTATGGCCGCGCGAACAATCGAAGATCGCCAAGATCGATTGACCACCATTATGGTACTCCCATTATTGACCTGCTCCGCACGACTTCCGGTGTACGCGATGATTACCGCCCTCCTCTTCCCAGCATCAGCTGCGAAAGGAGCCGCCTTATTCACAGGTGCCTACTTATTGGGCATCATTGCCGCAATGGGTATGGCATTCCTATTCCGCAAAACCTTGCTCAAAGGCGACATGCAACCGATGATGCTCGAGTTGCCAAACTATAAAGTACCCAGTTTTAAGACAGCCTTTTTAACCGCCTATGAACGTGGGAAAATTTTCGTTCGTAAGGCAGGAACAGTCATTTTAGCTATCTCTATAGTGTTGTGGGCACTGATGACATTTCCTCAAGCACCAGTACCATCTGAAGAATTTATTCAAGATATCCCGATAAATGGCACACAAGTTGTTCAACAACCCCAAAGTGAACTCAGTTACTCCTTTGCTGCGAAAATGGGCAAAGGCCTAGAACCCATCATTGAGCCTCTTGGATTTGATTGGCGCATTGGAGTGGGTATCGTCGCTTCCTTTGCAGCACGCGAGGTGGTCGTATCAGCCTTGTCGGTAATATTCGGAGTAGAAGGCGATGGCGATGATACCTCCGTACTTCTTGACCGTTTGAAGGAAGCCAAACGACCGGATGGTTCACCCTTATTCACCTTCGCCAGCAGTTGCAGCTTGCTCGTATTCTATGTTCTGGCTATGCAATGCCTGCCGACACAAGCTGTGACTAAACGTGAAACCGGCTCATGGAAATGGGCAATTTTTCAGTTGGGGTACATGACGGTACTCGCCTACACGGCCTCACTCGTCACCTACCAAACGCTTGTTGCACTGGGAATGGGCTAAACTATGCTGGATACGCTACTCGTGATAGTGGTTATCGGATGCGCACTGGCTTACCTCGGTCGACGTACTTATCGCAGTTTTATCGCGCCTCAAAAAGCAGAATCCAGTTGCGGCTCCTGTCCCAACTGCCCCACACAAGAATCCTAAAATTCACCGTATGAACAAAAAAAGCCCCAGCAAAACGTAGTTTGCTGGGGCTTATTCTATATGTAAATGGTGAAAGGGGCGGGGCTCGAACCCGCGACCACCGGATTAAAAGTCCGATGCTCTACCAACTGAGCTACCCTTCCACAAAAATGGGTGTCGTTACCGATAAAGAAAGCGAGCCCAGATGAGCTCGCTCATGAATCGGGCAAAGTATACGGGATTAAACAGAGTAATGTCAAACCCGAAACATACTTTTTTATAGCTAAGCGATACAAGATAAAAGTATCGCATTACCGAGCCCTTATACGATTGAAATACTTAGCCAATGGCAGCACTTTAACCACTCCCCATCGTTATGTCCTTTGTATCTTGTTTGGCTCACCTACTTTTTTGAGCCAAACCAAAAGAAAGTACTTGCAAAAAGACAATTTAGACTTTTTCCAGACCCCCTATATTTGCTATACTTCCGCTCGATGATTCTGTCGGCTCTGGGTTAATGAGAGTCGATTTTCTATAAGAAAAACACAAGGTTTTGAGATTCACTATGAGTGACGACATTTATGTAACGCGTGATGGGCTAGAAGGTATGAAAAAAGACCTGGCCGAAATGAACGATCAACGCATGAAAATTGCGGATACCATTGAAGATGCACGCGAACTGGGCGATCTCAAAGAAAACGCGGAGTACCATGCCGCCAAAGAAGCGCAAGCCATGCTTCATGCCCGTATTGGCGATTTAGAAGACAAAATCGCCCGTTCCAAAATCCTTGAAGATCAAGATATCGATCTTTCTAAAGCGTATGTTGGGGCAAAAGTCGTGGTATTGAATCAAAAGACTGGTAAAAAAATGAATTATACTCTCGTTAGCCCGGTCGAAGCGGACATGGCTGCGGGAAAAATTTCAACCAAATCTCCAGTGGGCGAGGCTATTTTGGGCTCAAGCATCGGTGATATTGTTGTTGCCAAAGTCCCCGCGGGGGATTTAAAAATGGAAGTTCTCGAAATTTCCCGATAGACCATTCCCCCACCCTGTGTGGGGTTTTTAGTATGTAATTCAGTTTCTTGCGCTGTGGCAAGAAACGGCTGTGGGCGGTATAACGTAGTAAATCCAATAGGAAAAGTATGCCAAAAAGAACGGATATTCAGAAGATAATGCTGATAGGTTCCGGTCCAATTGTCATTGGGCAGGCCTGTGAATTTGACTATTCAGGAACGCAAGCGTGTAAGGCGCTCCGAGAAGAAGGGTATGAGGTCATCTTGGTTAATTCCAATCCCGCGACCATCATGACCGATCCAGAAACTGCTGATCGTACATATATTGAACCGCTCACTCCCAAAGTTTTAGAACAAATTATCGAACGCGAAAAACCTGACGCTGTATTGCCTACGGTGGGTGGACAAACGGCCTTGAATCTTGCTGTGGATCTCGCGAAAAGTGGCGTACTTGATAAGCATGGGTGCGAACTTATTGGCGCAAAATTGGGCCCAATCCATAAAGCCGAGGACCGGGGTGAATTCCGAGACGCTATGATTAAAATCGGCGTGGACATGCCGAAGAGTCTGGTTGTCCATACCCTGGAAGAAGCGCTTGAATTCGGTAAAGAAGTCGGATACAAAGCGGTTGTTCGTCCTGCATTTACCTTAGGCGGATCCGGCGCTGGTTTGGCGTTTAATAAAGATGAATATTTTGAAGCCGTACAATACGGTCTCGATGCCAGTCCTGTCACCGAAGTCCTCGTAGAGGAATCCATTGTTGGCTGGAAAGAATACGAACTCGAAGTGATGCGTGACATGAACGACAACGTTGTGATCATCTGCTCCATCGAGAACTTTGACCCGATGGGTGTGCACACTGGCGACAGCATCACCGTTGCCCCCGCACAGACTCTGAGCGATAAAGAATATCAACACATGCGCGATGCGTCTCTTGATATCATCCGTGAAATCGGGGTGGACACTGGCGGTTCCAATATCCAGTTTGCTACCAACCCCGAAACGGGCCGTATGATCGTCATCGAAATGAACCCCCGCGTTTCGCGTAGTTCCGCCTTGGCTTCCAAAGCAACCGGTTTCCCAATAGCTAAGATTGCAGCGAAACTTGCGGTCGGGTACACCCTCGATGAAATCCCCAATGACATTACGCAAAAAACACCTGCATCCTTTGAACCCACCATCGACTATGTCGTTACCAAGCTTCCTCGCTGGGCCTTTGAAAAATTCCCAGGCTCCGATGATCTTTTGACTGTTCAAATGAAAAGTGTTGGTGAAACCATGAGCATCGGTCGCACATTCAAAGAATCCTTGCAAAAAGGATTGCGTGGACTCGAAACGGGTCGTGCGGGATTGGGTGCTGACGGTAAAGACAAACCCCTTATCGAAAATGGTGATGATGCTGAGGAACGTGCTGCATTAATTAAAGCCATCAAGAAACCCACCCCCGATCGCATGATGCAGTTGGGCCAAGCATTGCGCACCGGCATATCTGTGGATGAAATTTTTGATGCCACTAAAATTGATCCTTGGTTCTTGCGTCACATGCGCGACATCGTGCTGGAAGAAGATATTATTCGGAATGCCGATCCCAATGATGCGGATGTCATGCGAAAAGCGAAGGAATACGGATTTTCGGATATTCAGTTAGGCCATCTATGGGGGAAAACAGCCCTTGAGGTGCGTGAATTGCGCAAAAGTCTAGGCGTCATGCCCAATTATAAATTAGTGGATACCTGTGCGGCTGAGTTTGAAGCCTTCACCCCTTACTACTACTCCACCTACGGCGATGAAGATGAAGTCCGCGACACCGACAAAGATAAGATTATGATTATTGGTGGTGGCCCTAACCGCATCGGTCAAGGGATTGAATTCGACTATTGCTGTGTACACGCGGCCTTTGCCCTCAAAGACGACGGCTTCGAAACTATCATGGTCAATTCGAATCCTGAAACTGTTTCCACTGACTACGATACTTCTGACCGCCTCTATTTTGAGCCGGTGACCTTTGAAGATGTTCTCAACATTGTTGAGCGCGAGAACCCCAAAGGTGTAATCGTGCAGTTCGGTGGTCAGACTCCCTTGAATTTAGCCAATGCTCTGCAAGAGGCTGGTGTCCCTATCATCGGTACTTCACCCGATAGCATTGACCGCGCGGAAGACCGTAAAATGTTCCGCGACTTGGTCCAAAAACTTGGACTTAAACAACCCGATAATGAAACCGTGGTGTCCATTGATGAAGCAATCGTCGTTGCTGAGAAAATTGGCTACCCTGTAGTTGTTCGTCCCTCATTTGTTCTGGGTGGACGCGCCATGGAAATCGTGTATGACCGTGATTCACTTGAGCGCTACATGAAAAATGCTGTAGATGCTTCCCCTGAACGCCCAATTCTCATCGATAAATTTATCGAAGCTGGAATTGAGTTTGACGTGGATGCATTAAGCGATGGCACCGACGTAATCGTTCCGGGCGTTATGCAGCACATCGAAGAGGCCGGGATTCACTCCGGTGACTCTGCCTGCATTTTGCCTCCACACGATCTCGACCCAGCAATCTTGGAAGAAATGAAACGCCAAACACGCGCGCTCGCTATCGAGCTCAATGTGGTCGGTCTTATGAATATCCAATTCGCTGTGCGCGACCAAGATATTTATCTCATTGAAGTCAACCCACGCGCTTCGCGTACTGTACCCTTCGTAAGTAAAGCCGTTGGTCTCCCGCTGGCTAAAATTGCAGCACGCGTAATGGCTGGCAAGACTCTCAAAGAACTCGGAATTACAGAAGATCCGATACCGCAATTCATCTCCGCCAAAGAAGTGGTGCTGCCCTTCATTAAATTCCCTGGCGTGGATACCTTGCTCGGACCTGAAATGCGCAGTACCGGCGAAGTCATGGGAATCTCGCGCGATATGGGCGGCGCATTTGCGAAAAGCCAAATCGCGGCAGGCAATAGCGTACCGACTGAAGGCCTTGTATTCCTCAGCCTCAACGACCGCGACAAGCCTCATGCTCATGCTTTAGCAAAAGAATTGGTTGACTTAGGGTTTAGCATAATCGCTACAGGCGGTACTGCTAAACTAATCGCTGATGCTGGTGTAGAAGTCGAAGAAGTCTTCAAGGTTGGCGAAGGCCGTCCTAACTGTGTCGACCGCATCATCAACGATGACATCCACTGGATTGTGAACACGCCATTGGGCATGCAATCCAAGTTTGATGAGCAAGCCATTCGCCGTACCGCGCTTGAACATGGCATCCCTACGATGACCACACTGGCGGCGGCCAAAGCGGCCCTTGAAGGCATCAAGGCCATCAACAATGAAGCGCCTACCGTTCAATCCCTACAGGAATATCACGCCGAAATAAACAACGGCTAATTCAACTCGCTATAAATCAACAATTTGGTATCACGAAAGGAAGATCCAACATGTCAGCAATTGAAGGTAAAGTACTCGTCGCCCAAGGCGGTGGCCCTACAGCGGTTATTAACCAAAGTTTCGTAGGCGTTGTACTCGAAGCACGCAAGCATAAACAAGTCACACGCGTATACGGTGCACAGCATGGTATCGAAGGTATCATTAACGAGGACTTAATCGATTTAACCGAAACCACCACAGCCAATTTGGAAGCCGTTGCCAACACGCCATCTTCCGGTCTCTTGTCAACACGCATGAAGCCTACCAAAGCAATCTGCCAAAAGATCTTTAAAGTATGTCAAGCACACGGCGTACGCTACTTTTTTTACTGTGGCGGAAATGACAGTGCCGATACCTGCCGTATCGTGAACGAAGAAGCCGATAAAGCCGGGTATGAATTGCGCGTAATTCACGTACCCAAAACTATCGACAACGATTTGAAAGTGACTGACCACTGCCCAGGCTACGGTTCCGCTTCTAAATATGTTGCACAAGCTTTTGCTGGCGTCAACTTAGATAACCGTGCTCTTGCGGGTGTATACATTGGTGTCATCATGGGACGCGATGCTGGTTTCTTGACCGCTTCTTCCGCGTTGGCTCGTAAATACCCAGATGACGGTCCGCATTTGATCTACGTACCTGAAGCCACTTTCACAAAAAAGCAATTCATTGCTGACGTGAAAAAAGTGTACGCGAAATACGGCCGTTGTATCGTTGCTGTATCCGAAGGAATTCAAGATGCTAAAGGCCGTGCGATTGCAGAGCAATTCACGGGCGGCGAAAAAGATGACCACGGCAATGCGCAACTTTCAGGAACCGGCGCATTGGGTGACTTGCTCAGTGGCTGGATTAAAGCTGGAACCAACATTGGTCGCGTACGCGCAGATACGCTCGGATACATCCAACGCAGCTTCTTGGGCTGTGTCAGTGAAGTTGATCAACGTGAAGCGCGTGAAGTCGGTGAAAAAGGCGCTCAGTTTGCTATTGGCCACAACCTTGACGGTTCAGTAGCCATGAAGCGCGTAGGAAACTACGCCATTGAATACTTCCTCACTCCCTTGCACACTGTTGCACGTGAAGCGACGCACATGCCTAAGAAATACATCAACAAAGTCGGTAACGACGTGACCAATGCATTCTTGGATTACGTTCGCCCCATCGTTGGTCCATTGCCGCATTATGAGCGCGTTGCAGCTCCTGCTGTAAAACCAATTTTGAGCAAAAAGAAGAAGTAATTTTCTAAAGTACTAGAGTACCTCCAGAGTCATTCGTCATACGGCGAATGACTCTTTTTTTGTGC
>CALLLL010000039.1 GCA_938082445.1 uncultured bacterium | reverse complement strand
CGATGGGGCCTTCTTGACCTGGAGGGGCCATGGTGTTCATGGTCACTGCAACGCGCTCATCTACGGCACCAATGATAGTTGCTAAGAGATTTCTTTTTTCCTTAAGTAAGGTTTCATGTTCTGAAGATGCATACAATTTCCGCCAAGTCTGCTGTCGAATATCGCGTTGCTCGATAATACGTTTATCGAGATATGTATGCAGGCCTTCAACCATCTGCTGGGCAAGGTCACCTTTCATCGTGAGTGGCTGAGTATTGGGCAGTGGATCGGCCCATGTGCATAAACTTCCTAAACACACAATGCATAGAACAATTCTAGTTGGATTCATTATCATTACCTATATTGGTTAAGCCTGAAATTGATAAGCATATAAATGAGCATCATTGAGCATAAAACGTAGTCTGATATCTTTGCCGACTAAGGTGCTTATATCTCGATTGCCCTTCCAAGATACAGTGCGATCAATAGTATCGCCAAAAATATCATCACATTCACTTAATGTGAACCCCTTGATGGCTTCCCCATTTGGCGTTTGTGCTTCTACGCGTATTTGTCCGCGAGCTGAGGTTACAAAATTCAGATTCAATTGTTTTCCATCAAATTTTATTGGTTTCGTAATTAGTTCACCGCCTTCTAAAGGAGCATAGACCGACACAAAACCGTCTAAGCGTATTGTGAATCGGCGTAAAGCACTGCCCTTGCCATGCCAATACGATTCCACGCTGTAAATAGAAAGTTCTTTGGGAGCACCTGCTAGAGCGGATTCAGTTTCAACAAGATGCCACCCGATATATTGCTGGCCGTAATGCCATGTGCCCGGTCGCTCAATCCCTGGATGCATGAATGCTTCATTCCACCGTTTAAATTGATGTCCATCGCGGCTAGCCATGAGTAAAGTCTCTGTCATAGCAGTTCCGTATCGTGGGCTGCCTTTTGCACGGGCTTCCCTATGGCTCAATTCAGGTAAATTTTTAGTCGATTCCGCCCAAGCGCGATCCACATAGCGAGCGGGGAATCCAAGCAAAAGATGCGGAGCGCGGTGGTATGGTTTTATTTGGTTGGTGTATAAGTGTTCAGCAGGAGAGTCTTCATAGCTGATGTCAGTATGCTTTCCCCAGTTGATCAGGTCATCTGAAGTGGCGGTTCGAATGGCGCGATAGCCGCCCGGTTTCCACTCTTTGTCGCTGGTAACTCCTTCAGTAAATATACGCCAGTAAGCACGGTATTGACCAATATTTGGATCCCAGAAGGCAAGATTTTGTGAATCAAAAGCGCCTAAGCCATGTAAAATAGGTTTGGTGGTCATTGGTGTCCAATGAATCCCATCTGGTGATTTAAAGGGAAGTAGACCATTGGGTTTACTCGACCGTACAATGGCTTTGTATAGTGCATCATCAGTGACGTTGGGGTTCTCGTCCTTAAATACGGCAGGATGGCCTGCATCGACATTTAATTCTCCAACGGTGCCACTGGAAAGAGTGATATTGTTATCTTTTGAACCATCGTGTTCATATAATCCCAAGTTGGGTTTTTCCCAATGAACCCCATCTGGACTTTCAGCATAGCAACAATACAATGGGTGACGGTTGGTGGAGACTCCGCCTCCGCTTACCTCAATATGCCAAGCTTTGTAATACATGCGATAGCGATTGCCGTCTTGAAAAATGCTGTGATATCCACTTCCTGTTCCTTCCCAGTCCTCATCGTGCTGCATGGAGATTTCTTGGGGAATAGGATTATGTAACTGTTGTTTCGCCTGTCCAGTAATGGATTCGATGAGGGAATTTTCAATAAACAATTCTCTCCGTGAACCAATGTGGATGCTGGAACCGTCATTGGTCTTGTCAGTCACTTGTGCAAGTGACCCTTGCGCGGCTAACCCTGCGGTGCCCAGCATGGATGTTGCCAGAAATGTCCTACGTGTGGGGGATTGCTCAGTGCTCATAGGTCATACTCCATAATGTCGAGTTTAAGGCGCCGATGGTTCAGGAGCCAATACAATTTTACAGACATAGTCATAGGCAGCAACAGAGTCCTCATACGAGGTCGTGTGGCCTGTTTCGGGACGATGGATATGTAGTGAATGTTTATTTAATTTGGCAACAATAGCAGCCAATCGACTGACACTATCGGGCGGTACCACGGTGTCTTTCCCGCCAGTTGTAAAGGCCATAGGCATGGTGAACTTTTCGGGCCAATATTCTGCGCTACGGCGTTTGTATTCTTCGGGTATTTCTTGTTTTGTTCCGCCAAATGAGACTTGAATGGCGTCTTGAAATTTCTCGTAACTTAAATGATTGGCTGTACCGTTTAAGGATACTACGCCGTGGATTAAGTCTGGATGTAATGCGGTGAACGTAAGGCTCGAGCTTCCACCCATCGATGCGCCAACTAAAATGACTTTGTCAATTGAATAGGCTTTTTTTATATCCGCAATGATTTGCACGATATCAGCTTCGGCCTTGGGGCCCATCCAAGATGTCTTAGCGCGGTAGTCAGGCGATACAAAAATCATATTGTATTTGATCGCTACATCGCGTGCAGCTTTGCATTCAAGATATGTGCTGTTTATATATTGCCACCGATCACTTCCGTGTCCATGTAAAGCAATCATGAGAGAATGCTGTTTGCCCGCATCAAAACCTTCGGGCAACATTAAAATATACTTTTGAGTGGACTCGTCTATTTTAGCAGTGAAGCGTATATCTTGTGGAGCTTGATAGTTCTCTGCTGCGTGGGTATATGTACAGTAAAAAAGTACTAAGGTTAAACGGCATATAAATGCCAAGTTGTTGCGCTGATATATCATTATTTTTTATTCCAAATAGCATGCAGTTGCATATTGGCACTTTCCACCAATTTGTATCCTGCTAGGGTTTCTAGGCGTGTCCAACTTAAAGGTGTTGCTGAATAACCGCCACCCAATACACCATACGCTGTTGGGCAATACCCACAGTAACCATCGGCGATCCCAACAACGGCTGTAATGGGAGCAGGGCTACGTGCTTCGATGTCCTGTGCGAATTGTTGATAAAGCTCGCACGGTTGAGTGATCAGACCTACATTGCCAATACGTATTGCGTGAATAGGCAGAATGTCGGTGGGTTGGTCGCCAAAAGTATCCTGTAGTTCAACTGCGCCGAATGCCATAACCATATCCATACCGCGGATGTTTTCCCCGGCATCAATTTTGGCCAATGTTTCGCGTGATTTCTTAACGCGTTCAGGTTTGGCTAAGCGTATGTTTACCTTCAGGTCTTCAAAGCTGTGTTCCAAGATCATGCTGTCTTCATACTTTACTTGCTTATATAAACGTAAGGTTTCATCGGCAACAATGCGTGCAATGCGCTCGACTTGTTCATCTTTGGATTCTTTGATGCGATTTTTTAAATTTGGAATAGCGATATCACCCAATGCACCATTTAAAAATAGTACGGGCATTTCGCCCAATTCATTGCGTAAATGGGTACGGGCTACACCAGGGTATTCTGCGCTAAACACTCCGGCAGCATACATGGTGGCAGGATGTGAGGTGTTATGATGCAGTATAGAAATAAGTTCACCCTGCATGTCCTGTGCAAACAAAGCCAAATGCTGTGGGTTGTCGGGGCCTTCAAAGCCAACAAAGTCTGGTCGGGTAATATCACCATACATTGAATGCGTTCGATCTGCCCAGCATACGCGCCGGTTATACCCAATTTGCGCTTCTCCTTTTCCCCAAGCCAATTTTCCGGGCTGAGCAGAGTCAACTGCACGTTTGGCTACATTTACCATCCAAACTTCGAGTTTGTCTAAATAGTCTGTATCAATGGGCATTAAATAATTGGAACGTATTACGGAAGGGCCACCATGCGTATGGGTCGCAATGATGATGATATTGCGATCGGGTACTCCCGTTGCTTCGCCCATTGCTTCGCGAGCACGCTTAGTCCAATCAGGGGGCGTACCGCCTAAATCACAACTGACAAGAATCAATTGTGTTGTGCCATTGGAAAGATAGAGGGCATTGGCTTCAAGATCATCGCGGATTTTGGTGGCGCGTTTAGGAACCCCGGCACCTTGAACCCAATCACCAACTTTGGGATTGATGATTTGTGAAGCGGCACCAATCTCAAGGGGGGGAGCGGACCACGCATGGGGGATGATGAGCCCAATGATACACAGCATCAATGCAAAATATACTTCTCGATGAAAACTTTTCATGGCAGCTCCTCCGATTACAGTAGATGTATTGAGCCTACACCAATCGCGGGAGATTTGTAAATGATATCAATGGCGTTTGTTACTGGTAATTTTTTCCATTATGTCTAATCCACCCATGAGCATGACGATTTGCTGGGTCATGATGGGTCCAATGAACCACGCCACCTTTCTCATTCCACTCGTATTGGCCGTAAAAATCTATGACATCATCAACCTGTAAACTATTGATTCGGGGAGCTAAATCAATAT
>CALLLL010000038.1 GCA_938082445.1 uncultured bacterium | reverse complement strand
GTTTCTCATTGTGATGACTATATTTGCCTTTAGTCGCTGTGATGAACACTACAGTTTGAAGGCCTACTTGCGTGGGCCGGATAGTGATCGGCCTAAGCGATCTATCTTGCCAATTCGTATGGTGCAAGTACTTGTAACGATAATTTATTTTTTTGGTTTCTCCGGCAAACTAAATCCAAGCTGGTTTTCAGGTGATATTATGCTTGCCTTTTATGATCAGGGGTCGATTGCAGGTGATTTTGTGACCTTGCTCGATTTGTTTTTTTCAATACCATTGTTTTCAGGGCTAATGGAGCTGTTTTATCGTTCATTGGCTTGGTTTACGTTGGTGGTGGAAGGCGGATTGGTCATTGGCCTGTGGTTGCCTAAATGGCGACGTCTATCATTGGCCTTGGGGTTGTTGCTGCATTTGGGTATAGATCTTACGATGAATGTAAGCACTTTTAGCTTTGAAATGTTTGCTGTTTATTTAGCCTTCATTTTACCTGAATCAGGACAACATACTGTGTTTTATCGGGGCGATAATGCAAAGCAGGGAACGATTAAACGATGGGCATCTCTTTTTGATTGGTTTCAACGCTTTACTTGGGTGGATGTTTGCAAAGAGGGTACCGAAGCCGATCGTATGCCGTCGGACTTGCGGTCGATACAAATAACCGGATGTGATGGTGTAGTGCGTACAGGTAAAGATGCGTTTATCTGGTTTTGTGCTTGTTGCCCCTTACTGTTTTTAGCGTCTTGGCCTATGATGGGATTAAGGATTATTTTTCATCGAAGGTCGAGTACTTAGCGGCTGGAAACAAAACTTTTAATGTTTGAAGTCCATGTGTAAATAACAAGGATGAGCACAAATACAATGAAGCAGATCATGTTGCCGGACTCAGGTAATAAGATTGCGCCCATGCTCAATAAAGCCAGAACACTGCACATACCTATGTGAATCATCCGCCATTTTCCTTCAGACCGGTCTTCTATTCCGCAAATCGGGATCACCATGATGAAAGAGCATAAAGCTAAATATGTCAATGACTGACTTGGTGTGCTCGTTGCGAGCTGATAGGCCAAAATGCCTAGTGAAGTAAGCCCGGAAATGAGCAGTGTACAACTGATTCCGCAGGTTATTTTTTCTATGGGCCTTAGGGCATGTTTGCCTATAGGGTGAGCAAAGAGGACGATGTTAAACATGGTACTCGCTGTCCAGCTAAGATACACGATGAAGATGTAAATGCATTGCAGGACTACAAAGATTGGGGTATATTCTGGATTGGATTGTTGTAGCACTCTAAGAAATCGGCTCAGGATATAAAATCCAAAGATCAATGCAAATGTGGTGTTTGGGGGAAGGGTTGTCATCCATAGAAATGTTTTTAGTATGGGGCGATAAATTATTGTACCGGCTTTGACGGATTCGATGATGCCTTGGCGTGCATGCTCATTGCCCGGTTGGAGGCGCATGGATTCACGGAAACAAAGCATAGCTTCTTCATATTTACCCGCATGCATTAAATTCCAGCCTTTATTGGCGTGGGTGTACGCATTGTCGGGATCGTTGTGCAATGCGGTATCAATGGCACTGGCGGCATCATCACGTTTACCCAATTTAGAAAGGGATACAGAGCGGATGTTGATTAAGTCCACATCTTCGGCGTCGATTGCGAGACCGCGCTCAGCACTGTTTAATGCATTTTGCCATTGGCGCATCGTCGTATATATATGCCCTTCAACCATGTAAGCATAATCGCTGTCCGGATCTAAACGTATCCCTTCCTGTGCGCTTTTCAGGGCTTCACTTTTGTCGTTATTGTCCAGTAGGGTGATGGCCAATACGGAATGATAATAGGAAATGTCTGGTTCGATCCCCACAGCTTTTTGAGCAGATGCGAGTGCTTCTTTTGGCGAATCCAAATTGACTTGAACCATGGCAAGAATGGAAAGCGCATGTGCGTTTTCGGGCTCTTCAGTTAATGCCAGCAATAATTCTTTACGTGCATCTTCGTGGCGTCCAACTTGAAACAGTAGGATGCCTTGCTCTAGATGTTTTGAGCTAAAGTTTTCTTCCCCAGAAAATTGCGTAGGTTCCATGTGTACTCCCGATTACTTTTTGATACCCAGATAATTCAAGACATCATCATAGATGCCGCCCTCGTTTGAAAATAGTGCATGGTTGCGCGCGGTGGCAAACCATTCTTTTGTGGTTGGATTTTGTTGTTTGACGGCTTTTAGAAGGTCTTTGGTGGTAATAGGTGTAGGCGTTCCGCTACTCATAGCGGCTGACAACTTGTCTTCTACACAACGGTCTACCACGGCCATCAAATCTGCGCCTGAGAAGTCTTTTGCTTTTTTGGCAACTGTCGCTGTATCGATTGAATCAACGGGTTTATCCCGCAATAGAATATCCAATACCGCTTGTCGTGCATCCTGATCAGGCGGGGGGACGAAAATAACTCTGTCAAAGCGACCTGGACGACGAAAAGCACTGTCTAAATGCCAAGGGGCATTGGTTGCTGCAAGAATGAGTACACCATCATTGTCGTATTCTACGCCATCAAGTTCGGAGAGAAATTGATTGATTAAATGACGCCCTGAACTCTGACGCATGTCTGAACGGCTTGCTGCGAGTGCATCGACTTCATCAAAAAACATAACGGACGGCGTATTGCGTCGCGCTTGTTTAAAAAGCTGGTGCAATTGGTTTTCACTTTGTCCTATCCACATCCCCAGTACGTCATTGAGTCCAACGGACAGAAAGGCCCCATCAATTTCACCTGCTGTGGCTTTAGCGAGTAGGGTTTTTCCGCAGCCGGGAGGACCGTATAGCAATATGCCGCCCCCGATTTTCTTTCCATACTGCGCATACAATTCCTGATTTTTTAAGGGGGCAATAATTTTAAGGTTTATGTTGTTTTTAACCGATTCCATACCGCCGACATCGTCAAATTTAATCGATGAATGTTCCAGTTCTGGTTCATTATCGAAAATTTCATTGACACTTTGGCGCATTTTTCCATCAACGGTCGTGCTGGTTTCTGGATCGGCATTAATGCCCAATAGATTTTCCAGGGCTTCATCGCAGATTTTGGAGTCCAGCGCTATTGCATTGTTGTAGGCCTGTACGGCATCTTCAATGCGTCCAGTACGTACGAGGAGTTGGCTATGTGTGATAAAAGCTTCTGGAGGGGCTGCTTGGTTGGAAAGCACATCTTCCACCAAAACGAGACCAAGACTTGTTTTGCCTTGAGCAAGATATGCGTTGGCTAATCCTAGTTTGCTGTGTAAATCATCGGGATCCAGGCGTAAAACTTCGGTATATTCTTTTTCGGCATTTTCACTATTGCCTGAATCTTGGTAGGCTTTGGCTAGCATACGGCGTAATGGGGCGTTGCCGGGTGTTTGGGCTAAAGCTTCTAAAAGTGCTTGTATTTGTTGCTCATGATTGTCCATGAATACATACCTTTGGTGTAATATTACGATAAATCTACTAGAGTCCGTCGAGTATAACAAAGCTAATTGTTCTTTACTAGCTAGCATTGAGAGGTCTTATTTATGGGCATTTAGGTCGCGTGTCGCCTCTAAGATGCATCCTAAGTCCTTTTTTTGCTAAACTTTGCGCTTAATTCCTTACATAAAATACCCTTTGGAGTAGAGTATCAATGCAACAGTTTTTTGAATGGTTAGATGGAATCCCACAGCATTACCAAGCGTTATTCGTTTTGGTGGTTCTTTCGATCATTTATATGCTTATACGATTAGTCGTGTTGCGTCGATTCGAAAAACTGGCCGCGAGTACGAAAAATGATCTGGATGATCGCTTTATCCATTTCATGAAGCAGTTTTTGGGAATCGTATTGGCCTTTGCGGCCATCATGTTTATTTTGAAAATTTACAATATTTCCATTTCTCCTCTCTTGGCTGGAGCAGGCATTATGGGGGTTGCCCTCGGATTTGCCGCTAAAGAAACAATCGCAGATATCCTTGCCGGCGTATTCCTTATCGTTGACCGACCAGTGCGAATCGGAGATCGGGTGAAAATCGATAAGATTGGTCGCCATTGGGGAAGCTGGGGAGATGTGGTAGATATCGGATTGCGCCGTACTCAGATTCGCAATACGGATGGGATTACAATCAACTACCCGAATGCGTTGTTGGCCAATTCTGTAATTACCAATTTCTCCTTCGACAGCAGTGCTGTTCGGGCTAGAATTCGTTTTCAGGTTGACTATGGTGCGGATTTGGATTTGATGCAAACTGTAGTGATAGAGGCCATTAATTCATGTGAAGAAGTTATACCAGACACGGCCCAGATTGTTATCCGATCTCTGTGGGATGATGAACAGGGGCATATGTTGTCTGGTGTACTTGTTGAAGCACGATATAGAATTGAAGATGTACGTAATCGTACGAACACACGGTCTATTGTTCTTCAGAAAATACTCAAGACCTTGAATGAACATCAAATCCCAATTGCTACACCGTCTGTAAGTGTTAGACCTTAATAAATTTTCAACAATCCAGTAGTTAAACTTTTCGGAGAGAATACGTGACCACCGATGAAATCCGCGCCAGTTATCTGAATTACTTTAAGGATCGCGGCCATACCGTTGAACGCAGTGACTTAATTGTGCCTGCCAATGACCCTACGTTGATGTTTACCAGTGCGGGTATGGTGCAATTTAAAGACTATTATACCGGTGAAGTGCCTGTGCCGTATCGCACGGCGACGACTTCTCAGAAATGTCTGCGTGCAGGTGGTAAGGCAAACGATTTAGATGAGGTGGGGAAGACCACGCGTCATATGACCTTCTTTGAAATGTTGGGAAACTTCTCCTTTGGCGATTATTTTAAACGCGAAGCAATCCAGTATGGATGGGAGTTCTCTACTGAAGTGATTGGGATTCCTGCGGAAAAGATTTGGGTGTCGGTATTTGAAGACGATGACGAAGCCTATGATATTTGGTTAAACGAAATTGGTGTGGATGAATCCCGCTTGGTGCGTATGGGGGCGAAAGATAATTTCTGGGGCCCTGCTGGAGATACCGGTGCGTGTGGTCCGTGTTCAGAATTGCACTATGATAAAGGCGAGGAAATCGATCCAGATGCTGACCCTGACAATGATCCCAATGAGCGGTTCATGGAGTTTTGGAACTTAGTATTTCCTCAATTCGATCAGCAATTAGACGGTTCTCGTCCGCCACTGAAGAATCGCGGAATCGATACGGGGATGGGACTCGAACGCCTCGCGGCACTGGTGCAAGGCAAGGAAACGGTTTTCGATACGGATGGGATTTTCCCATTGATTGAAGCAACCCAGGCCATGACTCAAGTCAAGTATGAAGACAATCCAGTACCTTTCCGTGTCATCGCGGATCACATTCGTGCTTTATGCTTTATGATTTCCGATGGTGTATTGCCCGGTAACGAAGGGCGTGGCTATGTAGAGCGTCGTTTACTTCGCCGTGCAGCCCGCTTTGGTCGTGAGTTGGGGCTCACCAAACCATTCTTGTACGAAGTGTCCAAAGTGGTCGTAAAGTTGATGGGCCATCAGTATCCGGAGCTTATTGAGAAGCAGGTGCAGATTGAAAAAATTATTCACACTGAAGAAGAGCGATTCGCTGGAACGCTGTCCCGTGGGATGGAAGTGCTGAAAGCAACGTTTGGTGAGATGGACGCTAATGGTACCAAGGAAGTACCGGGTGCAGACCTCTTTAAATTGCACGATACTTTTGGATTTCCCTTGGATCTTGCAACGGACATCGCTGAAGATCGCGGCTATACAGTAGACAGTGCTGGCTTTGAAGCTGCGATGAATGAGCAAAAAGAAAAAGCACGGAGTGCATGGACCGGAAGTGGTGACCAGGCTTTATCGCCTGTGTATCGTACGCTAATGGATGAGCACGGTGCGGTGGAGTTTGTAGGGTATGAGACGATTGCGGCTGACGCGACGATACTAGCCATCATCCAAGACGGTCAATCAGTCGATCAAATCAAGCTGGGTGACGAAGCAGAAATTATTTTGGATTGTACTCCATTTTACGCTGAGTCCGGTGGTCAAATTGGTGACACGGGCGTGATTGATGGCGTGAACGGTTCTGCGCATGTGAATACCACAAAAGCTCCGCTTAAAGGACAGAACGTGCATTATGTGACGTGTAATGCAGGCACTATGGCTCCGGGCGAAAAGGTCAGTGCGCAGGTGGCTGACGATAAGCGCTCGGCTATTTTGAATCATCATACTGCTACGCACTTGTTGCAAGCGGCTTTACAGAATGTGCTGGGCGATCATGTGCATCAAGCCGGTTCGCAAGTGACGGCTGATCGTTTACGTTTTGACTTCACACATTTTGAAGGCATTGACGCAGAACGCTTGCAAGATATTGAGCGTTTGGTGAATCAATACATTCGCACCAATACCCCCGTAAACATTGAATCCAAAGATATTGAAGAAGCACGAGCAGCAGGGGCGATGGCCCTCTTCGGCGAGAAATATGACGATGTGGTACGGGTAGTCTCTGTCGGCGATATTAGTATGGAGCTGTGTGGTGGAACCCATGTGCCGGCTACGGGTGTCATAGGTTATTTCAAAATTCTCAGTGAGTCGTCTATCTCCTCCGGCGTGCGCCGTATTGAGGCGGTGTGTGGAGAATCGGCTGTTGATACGTTGCAAGCGCATGATGCTACGCTCAGTAGTGTGGCGCAAATGCTGGGTACGTCTACAGATGTAATTTCCACGCGTATTCAATCGTTGCTTGATGAAAATAAAGCTCTTGCTCGCGATGTCCAGAAATGGAAGCAGACAGCGGCGACTGGCGGCAGTGTTGATTATATGGAAAACGCACAGGAAGTGGGCGGATTGAAATTGGTCGCCACTGAAATTGCTGATCAGGATGCTAGTGGATTGCGCATGGTCATGGATACCTTGCGCGATAAAATTGGTTCTGGAGTAATCGTATTGGCAAGTGCCAGCGAAGGTAAAGTGGCCTTATGTGTGGGGGTGACAAAAGATCTCACCAAGACCATCAAAGCGGGCGATATTGTGAAGCAATTGGCACCGATTGTGGGCGGTGGTGGCGGCGGAAAGCCGGACCTCGCGATGGCGGGCGGTAAGGATGCCACTAAGGTACCGGATGTGATTTCGCAGGCGCCAGCTATTGTAGAAGGTTTGTTGTAAATACAAATTGATTTCAGTGTAATAAAAAAAGGCTTGCTCAAATGAGCAAGCCTTTTTTTATTGAAGATACGTTTTCGACTACCACTTATCGCGTGTCAGCATGGGGAAATCGTCGGTGCGGAAGGGAGAGGTGGGGAGGTTGTCAGAGTTGTTGAGACTTACCTCGGGGTTGTTGGACCAGCCATAGCGTATGGCAATGGGGTTTACAACCGAGTCGGCTGATACATGGACTTTTTTGCCTACGATCTTAGCATCAGCCCATACGAATTTTTTATCTGCGCCACAGATAGCGAAGCCCTTTACGCCGTACCGTGCTTCGAGTCCTTTACCGACATTGTCGAAACTGATAATGGCGGTGTTGCCTTTTATTTTCATGCTTTTGTAGGTTGGTCCAGCGGGCATGACGTCTTTATGGCCATAGGCAACATTGAGTGCGTTTTGTGCCAAACGATAGCCTACGGCTTGTTTGTTACGTGGATGGATGTCCTTTGCATCACCCTTTTCAATGATGCAGGCAATTCCAACATTGTTCATGTCACGGGCAGCCATGGACTGGGCTTCGCGCAACTCGGCCCATTCACTTTCTACGGGTTGATCGTTGCGTTCGCGGAAGTTGGCGAGTTGAGTAATGAAGAATGGGAAATCGCCTTGGTCGAATTGATTGCGCCAATCGGTGATCATAGTTTGTTGCAAATCACGGTATTGATAGGCACGGCCTGCATTGGATTCGCCTTGGTACCAGATGGCGCCTTTGATGCTGAATTGACCTAGGGGGGCGATCATGGCGTTGTAGTTAAAGCTTGGAACATTGGGGGCTCCACCAATACCGCGTTTGGTTTTGGGTTTGGCGATTCGATCTTTGCCTCGGACGTTGTACCAAGAGTATAGATCGGGTCCAAGTTTGGCTACATCGGGTTTCCAGTCGTTATTCAAACGATCAAAAGTAGCGCTAATTTCTGTTGCATCCTGACTGATCCAGGATTCAATGGCTGTGCCACCCCAAGCGGTACCGATGAGGCCGATGGGGACTTTTAGATCCTTGTGCAATTGACGGCCAAAGAAGTATCCCACGGCGGAGAAATTCGGGACAGTTTCGGGTGTAGTGTGTACCCAAGAACCGTTAGCATCTTTGATTGGTTTCAGCGCAACGGTTAACGGCACTTGGTAATAGCGAATTTCAGGATAATTGGCGGCGGCTGATTCATTGACTGCATCGTGTGAGCGGCTGACGCTCCAACCCATGTTGGATTGGCCGGAACATACCCACACATCACCCATGAGGATATCTTTTACGGTAACTGTATTCTTGCCTTTGACAGTGAGGGTTTTGGGTGCACCCAAAGACATCTTTGGTAGGGTCACCGACCAGTTGCCGTCAGCATCGGCTTTGGTTCTGCGTGTGTAGCCATCAAAATTAACATTGATTGTCTCGCCAGCATCCGCCCAGCCCCAAAGAAGGTTGGCTTTGTCGCGCTGCAGGACCATATGGTCGCTGTAGAGTGAAGATACGGTAACATCGGCCTGTACCGTGGGTAGGCTCAGCAATAGTGCTAAGAATAGTAGTGCGTAACGTTTCATGTGTTCGGCCTTTCGTGTTGAAGTGTAGTGTCTAGTGTATATGATTTTAATTTATTTTGCATCCCGTGTGATCATGGGAAAGTCATCGGTGCGGAAGGGGGAGGCGGGGAGTCGTAGACCAGGCTGCGATTGATAAAACACAGGTACGCATGCATCCATTTTTAAGCCGCCTCCTTGTGAGTTGTAGAGTGTGCTTGCGGGGTTGTTCGCCCAAGCATATCGGACAGCAATGGGATTGGAGACTGAACCTTTCCAAACAATCACTTTGTTTTTACCTTTGATTTCCGCATTGGCCCAAACAAATTTTTGATCTTTACCAGCGATTGCAAATCCCTTGAGTATGCCGTCTCTGGCTTTCAAGCCTTTGCCCACATTGTCGAAGCTCAATACTATTTTGTTGCCTTTAATTTTCATGCTTTTGTAGGTAGGTCCTGAGGCTAAGACATTTTTATTATAAGCAATATTTAAGGCGGACTGGCCTAAGCGATACCCTACACCTTGTTTGTCTTTTGGGTGGATGTCTTTGGCTTCACCAATATCGATGATGGTCGCTATGCCGACGTTGTCCATCTGTGCAGCGGCCATGGATTGAGCTTCACGCAATTCGGCCCAATCACTTTCGACGGGCACGGTGTCGCGTTCTTTAAAATTGGCTAACTGGGTTATGAAAAAAGGGAAATCACCTTGACCAAACTGGTTGCGCCAGTCGGTGATGAGGGTTTGCATGAGGTCACGGTATTGGTAAGCACGACTGGCGTTGGATTCGCCTTGATACCAAATAGCTCCGGTGATGCCATAACGCCATAAGGGGGCAATCATGGCGTTGTAGGCGAAGCTTGGTGCGGTGGGCCACCACTCGGTGGAGGGCATCTTGGTCTTGGGCATTTTCACACGGCCTTTACCGGTGAATGTAAAGTAGGAGTATATCGTTTCGCCATGCTCAGCGATATCGGGGGCCCAGGCTTTGTTTAAGTCAGAATAAGTCTCGCTGTGCTCGGTAGCGCTTTGGCTGATCCAGGTTTCTATATTGGTACCGCCCCATGAAGTGCTGATGAGGCCTATAGGGATATCTAAATCTTTATGTAAAGTGCGTCCGAAGTAATAGGAAACTGCGGAGAAATTACTAACGGTCTCTGGCGTAGTCTCAACCCATTCGCCTTTAAGATGGCTTTGTTCCGTGAGAGCAACACCCCGAGGTACTTGAAAATAGCGTATATTTGGATAGTTTGCTGCTGCACTTTCCTTTTTAGGGTCTTTAGATTGTGAAACACGCCACTCCATGTTGGATTGTCCAGAACACACCCAGACATCGCCCATGAGCACGTTGTTGATGGTGATTGCATTGTTGCCCTTGATGGTCATGGTTTTAGCTTCGCCTAAAGAAGACTTAGGCAATTTTACATACCAGCTTCCGGTGGAATCGGCTTGGGTTGAACGGGTATGTCCATCAAAGGTTATAGTAATTGCTTCACCTGCATCGGCCCAGCCCCAAACATAATTTTCTTTGTCCCGCTGCAATACCATGTGATCGCTAAACAGGGGTGATAAAGTTACATCGGCTTGGGCAAGGGGGAGAATTAAGGTCATAAGCCCTAAAATGAGAATTTTCTGTTTCATGATGCATGAACTCCTGAGATTAGCAGTATATGTTTGTAGTGACCTTTAAAGGAAAAGGATGCAATTGAACTATAAAATATATATGATTATACGACCTAGAAACAACGAATGAGGACAAGCCGCATTATGAAGAATTTTACCTGGTTATTATCTGTTGCGATGTTGGTCGCGTTGTTAGGATTCAATACGACTACCCAAGCAGCCGAAAACAAAAAACGCAATATTGTCTTTATTTTGGTTGATGATCAGCGTTTTGATGCGATTGGCAAGCTCAATTCTTTCTTTAAAACTCCGCATTTGGATGAGTTGATGGATGACGGGGTGTATTTCCCGAATGCATTTGTGACCAATTCCCTGTGTTCCCCGAGTCGCGCTTCATTTTTGACCGGACAATGGCCTCACAAACACGGTGTATTGGGCAATGGGGTGAAATTGGATCTTTCTACACCTACATTTCCTCAAGAATTGCAGAAGGCCGGGTATAAAACGGCGTTTATAGGTAAATGGCACATGGGGTCTTCCGACGACAATCCCCGCCCTGGGTTTGATTATTGGGTATCTTTCCGTGGTCAGGGAAAGTACTTCGATCAGACGTTTAATATCAATGGGAAAAAAGTCGAGAGTAAAGGGCACAACACCGATCGTGTGACCGATTTTGCAATAGATTTCATTAAGAGCAATCACGATAAACCGTTTATGGCCTATGTTTCCCACAAGGCTGTGCACGATAATTTTAGTCCTGCAAAGCGCCATGCGGGGACCTATGATGATATAGATTATAACTATCCAGCCTCTATGGCCAATACCGATGAGAACTATGCGGGTAAACCGCCTTGGGTGCGTGCGCAACGGCCTAGTTGGCATGGAGTAGATGGCCTGTACAATAAATCCCGTAGTATGGACGATTTTACTAAGCGCTACGGCGAAACCATGCAAACGGTTGACGATAGCGTTGGGCGTATTATTGCAACGCTGAAAGAAGAAGGGTTGCTCGATTCCACGTTGTTGGTATTTACATCTGACAATGGATTTCAGTTTGGCGAGCATGGGTTGATTGATAAACGAACGATGTATGAAGCGTCGATCAAGATTCCCTTTATTGTTCATTGCCCTGAACTTTTTGAAGGGGGCCAAAAACGTGAGCAAATGGTATTGAATGTAGACCTTTTTCCTACACTGATGGATGTGGCGGGTGCTAAGACTCCGGATTCGGTTCAAGGCCAGTCGTTTTTGCCCGCTCTGATGGATCCCGAATCCAAAGGTCGTACATCATTTGTATATGAATATTTCTGGGCCAACAATTTCCCGCAAACGCCTACGGTGATCGGAGTGCGTACAGACACGCATAAATTGATGCGCTATCATGGTGTCTATGGGCCAGATGAACTCTATGATATTAAAGCTGATCCTGAAGAGATGAATAACTTGATTGGTGATTATTACTCTCGTAGTGAAGCGGGTAGTATCGATGCTCGAATGCGTCCGAATGGAAAAGCATCCAAGCAAACACAAGCGATCTATAAAGAGTTGCGTAAACTCTGGGATGAGGAAACCCAGCGTATCGGAATTACAATCTTTCCCGAATGGGTGCGTGACTAGATTTGTTCAAGGGTACTACGGCATGAATGCCCGAAAGAGATTCGTGATATCTATTAGGAGTTGCGCGAATTGTGATGACATTAAAGCTAGAGTGGATAAATAAATTTACAAAGGAATTTTAGATTATGAAACATCTGTTGACATTTGTTCTCTTGTATGCTGTTGCGATTGTAAGCCCGGTGCTTCACGCAGAAACTCGCTACGAAGCCGATGTCATTGTGTATGGTGGGACTGCTGCAGGCGTGGTTGCAGCCATTAGTGTAGCCAATCAAGGAAAGTCTGTTGTGCTGTATGAGCCCAAGAAGCACTTGGGTGGTATGGTGACTGGAGGTCTAGGGCGTACGGATTACGGTAATCAACATGTGATTGGTGGTATGTCACGCGAATTTTTCGAGCGCAATGGGGCTAAATATGACAAGTCTATTGAATGGTTTCTTGAGCCGCATGTAGCCGAAGAAGTGTATGACGAATGGTTGACTGAAGCCGGGGTGATGGTGGTCAACAATCATCCAGGTAAATTTGTCACTGCGATTAAAATGGACGGTGCATCTATCCAAGGGTTCTCTTGTAGTGATTTAGCCTTTTCAGGAAAAATATTTATTGACGCTTCTTATGAAGGCGATCTGATGGCGCTTGCTGATATTTCCTATACGTGGGGACGTGAAGGGCAGGATGAATATGGTGAAACATTGGCAGGGCAAATAAAGTATTCACCTAAGCATCAATTTGCTGCTGGCGTATCGCCGCGCGATGACGATAATGAACTATCTCCATTAATTCAGGGGCCCGATCCAAAGGCTTATGGGAAAGCGGATAAAAAAATACAAGCATACAACTTCCGAATTTGTATGACGCAGGTTCCGGATAATATGGTACCTTGGCCAAAGCCTGAAGGTTATGATCCGAGTGATTGGGATTTATTGGCGCGATATTTAGAGGCTGTACCTGGGTTGACGATGGGGAAACTTATGCACCCTGCGTTGGTTATCCCCAATGGAAAAACCGATACGAATAATAATGGGGCAATTTCGACAGATTATATTGGTGAGAGTTGGGGCTACCCTGAAGGAACGCCTGAAGAACGAGCAGCTATTTGGGAAAAACATAAGCGTTATAACCAAGGGTTTCTGTACTTTTTAGCCCATGATCCGCGTGTTCCGCAAGAGTTGCGTGATGAGATGAATTCCTGGGGCTTGGCTAAAGATGAATTCGTGGATAACGATAACTGGCCTCACCAATTATATATACGCGAAGCTCGACGAATGATTGGGCACTATGTGATGACGCAGAAAGATCTGCAAACTGAACGTACTAAAGACGATTCCATTGGGATGGGATCGTATAATTCCGATTCGCATAATGTGCAGCGCATCATAGTTGAAGAAGAAGGACCGTGGGGCGATGAAGTGCCGATGGTGATTAACGAAGGGGATATGCAAGTCTCGGTGCGACCGTATGAGATTGCCTATGGAGCCCTTGTGCCTAAAGCTGAGGAATGTACGAATTTGTTATCGGTATCGACCATTTCTGCGTCTCACGTGGCGTACTCCTCGATTCGTATGGAACCGCAATACATGATCATGGGTGAAGCTGCTGGGGTAGCTGCGGCGCATGCGATTGAGCAAGGAGTTAATGTTCAGGAGATTAATGTGAGCCTGTTGCAAGGTGTGCTACGTGAAAATGGCGGGATTTTGTCAATGGCAGACATTGATGCGGACTATATTGATGTGAGAAAACTACCGGGCATTGTGTTGGATGAGGAAGAGGTCGATCTCTATGGTAAATGGCGACTTTCGAGTTCCACTTTTCCTTATGTGGGTATGGGGTATGCGCATGAGCATGACGATGCAAAAGGCACTACAGTTGCCGTGTATCGCCCTACCTTGCCGAAGGATGGCGCGTATGAAGTATTCGTGTCTTATGCGCCGCACACCAATCGTTGCACAGCGGCAGAATATTCAGTTTATTCGGAAGATGGTGTCGAAACAGTTGTT
Organism: uncultured bacterium; assembly: GCA_938082445.1. Classification (GTDB taxonomy): domain Bacteria; phylum Hydrogenedentota; class Hydrogenedentia; order Hydrogenedentales; genus DTSJ01. The sequence continues at coordinate 14,335 of CALLLL010000038.1, read as the reverse complement.
GTGAATCAGCGTACCAAAATCGAAGACGGTCAATCGCCTTTAGTGAGTATTGGTACGTTTAATTTTAAAGCAGGACGTAGTGGCTGGATTAAACTCAATGCGCAAGACGGTGCTGTGGGATATCTCATCGCAGATGCAATCCAATGGATTCCGGTAGAAGAGTAAACTACTCCAATTCCCACTGTTTTTTGATCCAAGCGAACACCTGTTGACGGCCTTCATCAGGAAAACGATGTTTGCCGGGAACGAGTTCTCCGTGAAATTTTTCTTCGGCACCATAGAGGGCGTAGACGTCGTGTAATTGGGTGTAGATGTCCGCTAGATTGTCGGTTTCAGGGAAAACATTGTCACTTAAGGTGGCCCAGTTAAAGTAGGGGCGCGGGGCGATACACGCTACGATTTCATGCCAGTCAAAAGGGGCTGTTTTAATGTCGTCAACATAGAAGCCTACGCGGGGCATGAGTGCAGTTAAGTGACTCCATCGATTCGGGTCGGGGTCGGTGCGTAGTGTATTAAATCCACAACTGGCTACGGTGAGTTTGATGCGGGGTTCGTGTACGGTAGCCATGATGGAGCCATAGGCGCCGTGGGAATGGCCAATGACGCCGATGCGATTGGTGTCGACATCTTGTCGTGTTTCAAGGTAATCCACCACACGTGCTATGTCCCAATTCATTTTGCCGAAGAAAGACCACTTGGGGTGGTTATCGTAAAAATCGTGCGAACCGTGATAGGGCTGGGTGCCTTCGGGGATGCGTTCACCGAAACCAATCGCGTCAGGTACAATGCAGACAAATCCGAGTTCGGCTAATTCATGGGCAAAGGCCATATCTGGATTGCCTACCATGCCGCAGGATTCTTTTTTACCAGGGGCTTGGGTTTGGTGCAGCACGATCATTGTGGGAGCGGGGGAGGCCAGCGGGGCATTGGGCAGAAGTAAGTAGGCGGGGATGGAGTCGCCTTGTTCGCCGGGGATGCGCAAATGTATTCGACGATATTTTTCTAATTTTTCTTCACCCATGACGAAGGTTTTACGGGTGTCATGTTGGATGTCGCTGGGTGATCCCATGATGACACCGATGGTATTAAGAATGTCTGAGCGTTTAGCTTCCCAAGCTTTTGTAGTGGATATGGTGTCCTTGGTATCCATCGAGGTCTTTAGTAAAGGCAATAGCTCCGCTTGGCCTGCTTGTGGAGTGTTGAGTTGGGGCTTAGGCTCTTGCGTGTCCTTCTGCCATTGCTCCCATGTGAATCCCGGCCATGCATGGGCCGGTGTTGAAGCAGTGAAAGCTAAGATGAGTGCGCTAATACTCAGCATTAAACGGTACATGTTAAAAATTCTCCATAGAAAATGTGCATTGAATTCGATTGCAATCTTCTCTAGTATACGTGGATATATCGATAAGTCAAACTAGGGAACACATTATCATGAGCGCAATTGGTAAAGAATCGTTGGGTGTCGGCATTATTGGCGCAGGGTTTATGGGGCAAACATATGCCAAAACCATTGAAACGCAGGTGGGCAATGCACACTTGGTCGCTGTGGCGGAGGGGAGTCGTGCGCCTGAACTGGCCAGCGAATACGGTATTGATTGCGAAGACTCTTGTGCGGCATTGGTAGCGCGTGACGATATTGATGTGGTGTGTATTGCGACACCGCATGCATTGCATGGTGAGCAAGGTTTGATGGCTGCTCAAACCGGAAAGCATATGTTGATAGATAAACCCATGGCGTGTACGACGGCCGAATGCGACGCCATCTTGTCGGTGTGTAAAGAGAGGCAATTGCGCTGCGACATAACGTATACGCAGCGTCAGCGCGTGTGCAATACGGGAATGAAGGAAATCATCGATAGTGGTGAATTGGGTAAGGTGCTGCACATTCGAAATATGCAGGTGGTGGCGGATGGGATGAAAACAACGCCAGCCTGGCAGTTGAGTAAAGAGAATGTGGGTGTGTTGATGGGGCATGGAATACATAATATTGATCAGCTTCGTTGGCTAACGGGACAAGAAGTTAGCAAAGTGTTTGGGAAAGTACGGTCTTTTGATGCGCAATACGAAGTCGATTCCACCAGCGATTTAACGCTTACACTCGAAGACGGAACGGTGTGCACGATTTTTTGTTCTTTCGAAGTGCCTGCGCCTGGTTTTCCACGCACGGGTGGGGCAACTGAGGTGGTTTGTGAAAAGGGTTTGATTGATGCGGATTGGTACGGCGAATTGCGTGTGTGCGTCCATGATGGCGAATGGGAAGTACGTGCTACACAACCCACGATTGACTGGGCTGGACAAGGATTTCTTGACCCGGTGCGCTTAACAACATATGCTTCTACCTTGCAGCAGTTGGTTGACGGTGCGCGCACGGGGGATGTTGCGAGCAGTACAGGATGGGACGGCCGTCAGGCAGTGGCGATTGCGGAAGCAGCGTATGAATCGAGCAGGATTGGGCAGGAAATTACTTTGTAATTAATCCGAGTCGCATCCGCATTCCGGGTTTTTGCATTCGTGTTCAACAATGTTGCCGTATCGATCGTGGATGATGGTGCAGCATTGGGTAATTTTATCTTTAAGGAGCCCTCGGGCACGTTGTAAACGTGATTTTGCGCCGGAAACTGACAGGTCCAGCTCGTTGGCTAGTGCCACTTGGCTTTGCCCTTCCAGGTCGGTTTTGGTGATGGCTTCGCGGTAGGAGTCGGGGAGTTCGTCAATAAGGGGTCTGATGCATTTGATCATAGCTGCATTGTCGTTGGCCTCAGGGAATTCGGGGATGGTTGGATAGTCTTGTGCGTTCATTGCTTGTGCTTTAGATCGGCTTCTATAAAAATCGATTAAAGCGTTACGCAAAATCTGGTAGAGCCATGCGTTTAACTTGGTATCATCTTCGAGAGTATGTATACGTTCTGTGGCTTTTTGCAGCGCGTCTTGAAGTATATCTTCGGCGTCGATGGGGTTTGATACGCGTTTACGCAGAAAACCCAAAAGTTCATTGTAGAAAGAGTTCGATACATCCAATGTTGAGTTCATCGTGGAATCCTCCATGCCCGTGGAGAGGATTCCCCACGGGCTGGCTTAGCTTAATTTTTTGGGGTTTCGCAGCAATCGCAAGTGCAATTGCAACTACAGTTACATGAGCACGAACACGTGCAGGATTCGTTCTGTTGGGTGTTTTCATTGTTCATGATAGCATCCTCCGTTGGTTGGTGTGAGTATTTTCACTCTTGTAGACGGAGGATACGGAAAAAGGACGCAGAAAAAAAGAATGTTAGTTATTCAGATTTCGGTTCAGTCTCTTTTCGTAATCGTTCGAGATTATTTTTCTCCAAGGCTTGAGCGGTTCTTTTTCGTTCAGCTTTGGCCTCTTTTTCATTAGGGGCTGTCAGTAGACGAATACATGCATAAAGTTTGTAGAATCCCCAAGCCGATATAACTAAAGTGCCATATATCAATATGAAGGTCGTGAACTTTTCAAAACGCATTATGGAGACAGATGACATACTGATGTTTTTTAATATAAAGGCCGTGAAAAAGGGTATAAAGGCAATAATTAAAATGGAACAACCAATGTATTTGGCAGCATTTAATAAGCCTAATGCCAATAAATGTTTTCGGCTGGGTGTTAAAGGGTTTTGAGCATCATTTAGGGATAAACAAATTGCTCCGCCCATGCACAATACAAACATCACTAACTGCACAATAAACGTGTCCTTACTATAGAAATCCATGACCCACTCCCCAGTGTTGTTTAATTCATATGTTGTTTGATTTGCGCTTGCAGGATTTTGATTTGGTCCGGTTCGAATGTTTTCCAGTGTGCGATGTATTGGCGTACAATTTTTCGAGCCCCGCGGTATTTAAATCCACGAAGGCGTTTGCATAAATCTTGTAGTTCGTCGAGGTTTGATTTGATTCGTTGATCATGATCGTTCTCTTTATAGACCCGAGAATTTTCGATATCTTCGCGTTCTTCATCGGAAAGTTTATCCCATACGGCGTTCAGATCTTTCAAAAAGTGCATGGGCTCTAAAATGTCATCAAGGACATTCATAATTTCCTGCAAAATATCGTTGCCGTTTAGGACGGCTGTATCTGAAGTGGAAGAAGAACTCATGGAGTCACGTCATCCTTATTGTTTTTGTTGTTGTTTTTTATAAACTGCCAGGGCTTCAGGCATTTTTTCTCTCAAGTTTTGCACTCGGCGTTCCGGTGCCGGGTGTGTGGAGATAAATTGAGGTGGTCGATCGCCTCCTTTATCCATGCGTTGCCAAAAACCAATTGATGCCTCTGGATTATAGCCCGCGATGGCCATCAACACAATGCCGATGTGATCGGCTTCACTTTCGTGCATACGGCTATAGGGAAGCATTAGGCCGACTTGAGAGCCGAGGCCATAGGAGGTATTGAAAATATTTTGTGTCGCGGCGGGTTTATTGCGCATGGCTACAGAGAGGCCCATGCCGCCGAGTTGGGTTAACATGCCTTGGCTCATTCGTTCGTTCCCGTGCTTGGCGAGCACGTGGGCAATCTCGTGGCTCATGACCACGGCGAGGCCTTCGTCGTTTTGGGCGATGGGAAGGATGCCGGTATACACGGCAATTTTACCGCCGGGCATGGCAAAGGCGTTAGCCGTTTCATCGTCCTTGATGACATTGAATTCCCAATCGAGCCCTTCAGTGGTGTGGCCGTGGGCTTGGAGATAGGCATGAGTTGCACCAGCGAGGCGTTCGCCTACGCGCGTAACTTGAGTAATTTGTGCTTTATCGGTGGAAAGTTCGGCATCTTTGAGCATTTGTTGATAGCTCGAAAGGCTCATGGAGGCGAGTTCGCTCTCGGGTAAGAGGGCCAGGCTTTTGCGGCCTGTGACGGGAACGGTGGCACAGCCTACACAGAATATGGATAGAACCAATACGCTGGTTCCTGAGATTAATAATCGTTTTATCATGCCAATTCTCCTTTGTAAATGCGTAGGAATATAGTAGCATAATTTGGGCAAATTAAAAGAGCCTTTATTGTTCTTCTTCTTGTTTCGCCTTTATTTGTTCCAGTTTTTCAATAGTATCGTCTAGCTTGATATTGAGGTGTCTGAATTTGTTGGGGATTCGTTCAGGTTCGGAGTGCAGACCTATATCTTCTGGGAAGGTTTCGGTTTCGAGATGCATTCTTAATTGGTAGAGTTCGGGTAGCCAGTAGGGGTCATGAGTTGATAGAACAATATGAATGGCTTTTTTTAGTTTGGAAACGATTTTGGGCATAGTCTCAGGGTTAATATACTCGTGGAGGGATTCACGTATAAAATGCTGGACTGATGCGTCAGCTATCGGTTTGGATTTCGACCTTTGAGCAATAGCCATATAATGGAGAATGTGATGCCGTTTGTCGATATTTTCGGCTGGGGTATTGGTGTAATGGTCCATCAGTAACTGCTGGCTTGCTGAAGTACCCACATGGCTCATGCAACGGATTCCATAATCAGTAGAAGACCAATCCAAGTCTTTGAGTAGATTAAATCCTGATTCACCGCTTTGATGAAGGATGCCCATGGCGCGTTGTAGTTCTTCGCCGGGTAGTAGCTCTTGCAATTTATTGAGGGTTAATTCGCCCCGCATTGGATCTGAATAAGGCGGCTCAAAATGATGACGAATAATGCGTAGAAACGGTTCCAGTCCCCCCCCTTCAATCTCCTCACGCTCCAGGTAGACCTTAGTAACAAAATCCAGCGCTTGTTGTTCATTTAGGGCTGGTAATAGCGTTAATACCAAGCCATTATAGGCATTATGTGTCCAATAGACATTGGGCTGTTGATGGCTATTGTAATCCATATTAAGTAGTCGGTGTTGGATTAGTTGTTTACTCTCTTCCACTTCCTCTAGACTAGCCCCAGTATATCGCGCTATCAATTCTTGTCTCGCATCTACCATGATAGTAACGTTAGAATGAAACCCGACATATTCGATGAGTTCGTCATCGGAGAATTGTTGGGGAAAATCTTTCTGTCCTTGCAACTGCCGACCATTCACCCAAAAAGCCTTTTTTTCCTCCTTGGTCGACAGTAAAGTTTCTCTACGCCTTAATTCTTCTTTGGCATCTTTGCGAAAAGCCAACTGAAAAACTTCTTTATCGCTCAGTTCAGAGAAATCTATGGAGAATTGCGAATAAGCCATGCTGGATAATAGCAATTGTGCAATGATCGCAAAGGTAAATAGGTTAGATTGGTATGTAGTTTTCATGGTTTAATCCTCATTAGTGTGTGACCGATGTTGTTTGCCAATTGCCCGTTGATGAGAAATTATAGTAGTTTCCATGATAGTTGTGTTTTTCATAATCTGCTGTAATATATGAATGTACGGAAGATGCTTTAGTTAAAAGTTGAACCGTAGATTGAAGTCTTTCATCCTCGGCTTTATTTCGTAAGTCTTCTAGGGGTGTCACATTGGTTGTTCCTTTTCCATATAATAAGTCACACCGGTATACAGTGTCGTATGTGCCCGACAATAGCGGATTTGAGGCTGCATCTTCAATCAGTACTTGGTGACCTAAAAGGTGTTGAAACTGACTTGCAGGATTGCCATAGGATTCGTGTTGCACAATAAACTGATAGTGAATATTGCTTACATTGTGGGCAGAAGGATTGCTACATTGGCAACTATCCCCACTTGTAAGATTGTTTTGCTGAACTTCCAGCCAATTCGTCCAGGAATTGCCTTGGGGATCCAAAATGGGATTTCCATTTTGATCGATAAAAGGCGAAACTTGAGGTTTCGTAGCATTTGGGGTTGTCCAATAATTGATTAGTGTAATACGATCAATTTTATAAAGTGTTTTGTCGGAGACATAGCAGAAACGGTCTAAGCCCCCAACGTCATTGGGACCCGAATCATCAACATACTCGATTACATTTTCAAATTCATCAGGTGCATCCGTAAATTCATCATTAAGATCGGTATAAATAGGAGTTACTATTAAATGGTCATATTCTGTTTCTTCAAAAACTCCCGATGCACCAGCTCTACCCCTTCTATAATCGTCATTGGAATTTGAATTTAATCCTAATGCGGCGGTGCGCTGATTTGTGGATTGTCCAGGAAAAGCTAATGGATCATTTGATTTCCAATCTTTATCCGTTTCTATATTTTCTTTAACCTCAATATTCCATCCATCACGTCGTTTTTGAGGATCGATTACGGTAGTGACTGTACGTGTTTCTAGTTGGGTAGGGTCGATAGCATTTTCGACATAAACTAGGCATCCAATAATAGTTTTGTCTATCAATTTTCCTTCCCAGTTGGATGTGCCTGGAATCAAGACTAGGGCATCGTCTGGATCGGTTGCAAAGGCTGACTCCCAGACATACCCATAAGGTGTAGCCCCCGTTACAGTTATCTCAGTTGTTACCGTTTCAGCGAAAGTTGAGTGATAGTCGGTATCATTAGAAAATATTTCATCGACGCTATCGCCTTGTACTTCAATATCTACACTCCATAATTTTATGGTGCATGTTGCAGAGGTGCCCGCATGGACTGCAATGGGGTAATGTTCTGCTTCTTCACCGCTTCTGTCTTCGTCACAGTCACCAGGAACTGTATCGCTGATTTCAGCTGTGATTTTGACCTCCCCATTTGAATCAGCCATTGACCAATCCAGAGAGAAGGTCGCTATTTTTTCTCTGCTGGATTCTATTTCAATACCTTAAAAAATAGTTCATTAATGCTAAACGATAGTCTAAATCAACTGTACTATGTTTAAATATATCTGTCAACAGTCTTTTAAATTTGTGTATTTACCTCCATATTGCTCATAATTGATCGTATATTTTAGCAGTCTAAAGAAGTTATTTGGGAGTATTAGGTGGCAGGTCAGACGATATTAATTACGGGTGGTGCGGGATTTGTGGGTTCGGCCTTGGCGCTGGGCTTGAAAGCCTGCTATGGCGATGCACGCGTCGTGGCGCTGGATAATTTGAAGCGGCGTGGATCGGAACTTAATTTAACTCGTTTGAAAGAAGGCGGGGTTGAGTTTGTGCATGGCGACATTCGTACTCCGGCGGATTTGGATGAAGTTGGGGGCGTGGATTTGGTGCTGGAATATAGCGCAGAACCTTCTGTGTTGGCTGGCTATAATTCGTCACCGCGATATGTGATTGATACCAATTTGAACGGCACCATTAATTGTCTCGAACATGCACGTAAACACAACGCGGCTGTCATTTTTTTATCTTCCAGTCGTGTCTACCCGATTCAGACTTTAAATGAGATGGTGTATAGTGAAGGCGAAACGCGTTTTGAATTGTCCGATGCACAGATGGTGTCGGGAATATCGGCGAAGGGTATTGCTGAAGACTGTCCTTTGGATGGTGTGCGATCGATGTATGGTGCATCTAAATTATGTTCCGAATTGATTATGCAAGAGTATATGGCAATGTATGATATGCCCGGAATTATCAATCGATGTGGCGTCCTGACAGGGCCTTGGCAAATGGGTAAAGTTGATCAAGGGGTGGTGGTGTTATGGGCTGCACGCCATTTGTATGGCGGTAAATTAGGATACTTCGGTTATGGTGGAGCAGGTAAGCAAGTTCGGGATATATTACATGTAAACGATCTTTTGAACTTGGTCATAATTCAACTCGAAAACATGAAAACCCTTTCTGGCGGGCTGTTTAATGTGGGGGGTGGAAATGATGTCAGCGTTTCATTGGCAGAACTGACCAAAATATGCGAAAACTATACAGGGAATACATTGGATATTTCCTCCGTCAAAGAAACGCGGAATGCAGATATTCCTGTATATATTACGGACAACACACGCATTAGCGAAGCTACGGGTTGGATGCCTACGACTGGACCTGAGGCAATTTTAGAAGAAGTGGTTGAGTGGTTACGTGACCATGAGTCCATGTTGCGTTCAGTCTTAGCAGAATAGAGAGGGGTTTGCATGAATAAGATGAATTTGATCGTTACAGCCATTTTAATCTTGGCATTGGCTACGGTTCCGGTGATGTACACGGTGGGTATGCAACGGTATAAAGCGCAATTGGATGAGCAATTGGAAACGGCGGTCGCTCAATTGCGTGCTGACAATGAATCATTGACTCAACAATACAATACTGCTTTGCAGGAAGCCTTGAATAAGCAGGCCGTAGAGTGGGAACGTAAGCATACGAATGCTTTATCCAAAGTTCGTGAGGCCTTATTGAATTCTGGTGTGACCTTGGATCAGTTAAATGCGGAATCCATGCCGGAAGCTCCGGTGTTGGATTTGTCTATCCCTCAGTCTGTGTATGAGTCGTTAAAAAAAGGTCAAAGCTATGAAGAGGTCGCAGAGGTGTTGGGGCGGGATGGCGACAATATTTTAAACATTGAAGATACTAGTGGGTTGACAAGTTCTTTTGAATGGCGATGGGATGATGCCAATGGCGAGGCTCAAACATTGGGTATAACGTTTATCAATAACAAATTGAACCATAAAACATATTCAGCGTTCGTTTTTTAATTTTAGGAAAGTCATAATTATGAGTACATTAGGTTGGCACAGTTTGGGTACGTCATTTGACTGTGCTTGTGGGGAGCGGCATGCATTGCCAATTAAAGCAGTGCATCAGGGCTTGGATGCTGCCCAGCAATTGGCGAACTTTGCGAAATCGAATTGCGGGTCTACTTGCCTTGTGGTCGCTGATGAAAACACATTTGCTGTGGCCGGGGATGAAGTGATACGTGCGCTTGTGGATGCTGGGAAATCGGTCGATGAGCACCGTTATGGATCGGCGATATTTGAAGCGACCGAAGAATTGGGCGAGGAAGTGAAGGCTCAAGCCATTCAATACGCTAGCGACTTTATCGTGGCTATCGGTTCTGGCACCTTGTGTGATCTGGCGAAGTATGCGGGCGACAAGCTGGGTAAGCCAGTATTGCTGTATGGTACTGCTGCATCGATGAATGGCTATACCTCGGCAATTGTTGCGTTGAAGGTGCGTGGGCTTAAACGTACTTTGCCTTGTGCTCCTGCTGTAGGTGTTTTCTGCAATCCTGAACACGCTGCGACTGCGCCTACGCGGATGACTGCAGCGGGGGTGGCAGACTTTTTATCGAAATGTTCATCATCGACTGATTGGCGTGCAGCGCATTTGTTGCAGGGCGATTATTTCTGTGAACGACCGCGTGAATTTTTTCAAGGTACCCAAGAGCGTGTACTCGAGTTTTCGCCGAAGGTGCCTTCGGGCGATCCTGAGGCGATCTATCATGTGATGGAGGCGTTGTTGTTGTCCGGTTGTTCAATGGTGATTGCCGGGTCGTCATCACCGGCTTCGGGTGGGGAGCATTTGTTGTCGCATTATTTGGATATGAAGTCGGCCTTGTATGATCTACCCAATGATTTTCATGGGACGCAGGTTGGGGTGGGAACGGTCCATTGTCTTGGACTGTGGGAGAATATCCTTGCGCTGAACCCAGGCGATATCGATGTGGACACATTGCTTGCGCAACGCAATTCTAAGGCCGAGGTGGATCGATGGATACAAGAAGACTGGGGCGATAAAGTCGGGGAAGAGGTGCAATCGCAGTGGGATGAAAAATACCGCGACGATGCTGAGCAACGTGCTTTCCTAGGGAAAGTCATCGAGATGTTACCGACGTTGAAGCAAGAACTTCCGGTAGATTTGTTGCCGGCCGCCACAGTAGCAAAAGCGATTGAAGCCTCCGGTGGACCGGTTGTGGCTGAGGGTCTTACGGCACCGGTTGAAGAATACAATAATGCCTTGAAGCGTGCGCGGTATATTCGCAATCGCTTTACAGTGTTGGATTTTGCAGCGGATTTGGGATTGAAATAGAGGAGAAATTCATTGCCCGAAGCACTGCAAATCGTTATTAGTGTCTCGTTATTGGTGATTGGCATTCTTGTTCTCGTCTATATTTTACCGAAACTCATTTATGGTAAGAAGTTAATTCGTTTTGGGTATCCCGATGGAAAAGGAAACGCTCCCGGCTGGGTGGCCCGATGCCCAACGTGTGGTTTTGTCGTAAATGCTGGGGATATTGGACTTATCCGTATTGCTGCTAAAGGGAAATCTAGAAAATATGGTGGATGTATTGGATGCGAGACCAATGTGTGGCTGATTATTGAGCGTGGTGAAGCCCCCTCTGATAATTAATTATTTCGAAATAGATTTTATGACTCGCATCCTTTTAGCTAATTGCGAATAAGTTGATCTGAAACGGCTTTATTTGCTACTATTTGCGCTATTTAAAGCGGCCTGCTGCATGCCCACGCTGGTGAAAGATTTGCACTTATTATGGCCGACAAATCTATTCGAATGGTTCACGCACTTTCTCCGTATTGCTGTTCGTAACCCCATGAAAAGGAAGAAGTTAGGATTATGCCTAAAATTCTAGTACTCGACGGTCTCAGTCAAGAAGGTGTTGATGTATTCCAAAAAGCAGACGGCTATGAAGTGGATGTAAAGCCCCCTCAGTCTGTTGAAGAACTTACTGCTATTATTGGTGAATACGACGGACTGGTCGTGCGTAGCGGTACAAAAGTGACTGCTGAAGCCCTTGAAAATCCTGGAAAACTTAAGGTTATTGGTCGCGCAGGCGTCGGAACCGACAATATCGACAAAGAAGCTGCAACCAATGCGGGTATCGTTGTGATGAATACTCCGGGCGGGAATACTATTTCTACCTGTGAACATACGTTTGCGCTGATGATGTCCTTGTGCCGTAATATTCCTGCTGCTCATGCTTCTATGGATGCTGGCCGTTGGGATCGTAAGAAATTTATGGGTACAGAGCTGTGCGGTAAGACCCTCGGAATTGTGGGTGTAGGCCGTATTGGTGGTGCTGTAGCTAAACGTGCTTTGGCTTTTGATATGAAAGTGTTGGCCTATGACCCATTCCTGACAGAACTCAAAGCGCAAGCCTTGGGTATTGAGTTGGTGAGTGTAGATGAAATTGCTGAACGTTCTGACTTTATTACCATTCACGTTCCCAAGACGCCTGAAACCGATGACATGTTTAACGCAGAACGTTTCAAGAAAATGAAACCCAACTGCCGCATTATCAATTGCGCACGCGGTGGTCTGGTGAATGAAAAAGATTTGGCCGAAGCCTTGAAAAATGGCACAATCGCCGGAGCAGGGTTGGATGTGTATACTTCTGAGCCTTTCGAAGATAACCCATTCGTGGGCTTGGACAACATTGTAACGACTCCTCACTTGGCTGCTTCTACCGATGAAGCCCAGTTGACGGTAGCGATAGATGTTGCTGAGCAAATCATCGACTATATTGATACAGGCGCGATTAACAATGCTGTGAACGTGCCGAGCTTGGATAGTGATACGCGAGAGAAAATGGCACCGGTGCTGTACTTGGCCCAAAAACTGGGTCGCTTCCAATCGTTGTATATTGAAGGCCGTCCAAGCAATATCGAAATTGAGTATTGCGGTGAGATGGACGTGACCGATACTTTCCCCATTACAACTTCCATTGTAACTGGATTCTTGGAGCCTAAAGTGGAATCGGTAAACATGGTGAGTGCGCCCAGCTTACTGTCAGACTTGGGGATTTCCATTACAGAAACGCGTATTCCTGATGATGCGGACTTTGGGTTCCAAATTCGGGTCTCAGTAACGACTGATTCTGAGAAGACTACGGTAAGCGGTACCTTGTTTGATGGCGATAAGCCCCGTATATGTATGATTGAAGGCACCCGTATGGATGCCCACCCTGAAGGATGGATGTTGGTGTGCTCCAACGACGATATGCCTTTGGTCTTGGGTAATATCACATGTGCTATCGGTGAAGCAGCGGTGAATATTGCGAATCTGACATTGGGTCGTGATGAACAAGGTGGTAAGGCATTGACCTTAATTAACCTTGATGGACCACTTGCCCAAGATACGATTGAAAAAATCAAATCGATAGAGCATGTGAATCAAGCACGCCAGGTGAATCTGTAATACCCGGGCACGTTCCCGTTTCTATATAACCCTCAAAAAGCTAAGTGGTCTGGACGTTAAGTACCGGACATGAATATGGAGAAATCAATGAGCGACTATAAGTTTATTCAAGTGCCTGAAGGCGGCAAAATCACCATGGGTGAAACATCTCTTAATGTGCCCAATGATCCGATTATTGGATTTATCGAAGGCGACGGAATCGGTCCAGATATTTGGGCGGCATCTCAGCATGTTTTCGATAGTGCAGTAGAAAAAGCCTATGGCGGTGAGCGCAAGATTTCTTGGATGGAAATCTATGCAGGTGAAAAAGCCAATAATGTAACGGGTTCATACTTGCCAGATGAAACACTTGAGGCCATTAAAGAATTTAACGTCGCGATTAAAGGTCCGTTGACCACCCCTATCGGTGGTGGTTTCCGTAGTTTGAACGTAAGCTTGCGTCAATTGCTTGACCTCTTCGCTTGTGTACGTCCTGTACGTCACTTTGATGGCGTGCCTAGCCCTGTATGCCGTCCAGAAGATGTCGACATGGTCATCTTCCGTGAAAACACTGAAGACGTGTATTCCGGTCTTGAAGAAGAGCGTGGAACACCTGAAGCCAAGAAATTGATTGACTTCTTGAACAATGAAATGGGTTATAACGTCCGTGAAGATTCTGGCGTAGGCATCAAGCCTATTTCAGAATCCGGTTCTAAGCGTATCATCCGTGCTGCAATTCAATATGCCATCGACAATAAGTTGCCTTCCGTAACCTTGGTGCACAAAGGGAACATCATGAAATCCACCGAGGGTGCTTTCATGCGTTGGGGCTATGAGTTGGTGAAAGAAGAATTCTCCGATGTGGCTGTTGGTTGGGATGATTGTAACGGCGATCCCGGCGATAAAATCTTGGTTAAAGATTGTATTGCTGATATCTTCTTGCAACAAATCCTTACCCGTCCAAAAGACTTCGACGTGGTAGCTACAATGAATCTGAACGGCGACTACATGAGTGATGCGTTGGCTGCTCAAGTCGGTGGTATCGGTATTGCACCAGGCGCCAATATTAACTATCAAACGGGTGTATCTCTCTTTGAAGCGACCCACGGTACAGCACCTAAGTATGCTGGCCAAGACAAAGTGAACCCAAGCTCTGTGATTTTGTCTGGTGTGATGATGTTAACTTACATGGGTTGGACAGAAGCTGCTGACCTGATTACGAATAGCTTGACCAAAGCCATTTCAAGCAAAAACGTAACGTATGATTTCCACCGTCTGATGGATGGTGCTAACTTGCTTAAGTGTAGTGAGTTTGGTCAAGAAATCGTAAAGAATATGGACGCTTAATTCGTCCACATTAAGACAGTTGATTTTCAGCCGGGTGAAGCGTTTGCTTCACCCGGCTTT
>CALLLL010000037.1 GCA_938082445.1 uncultured bacterium | reverse complement strand
ATGGTAATGCCTGGTGACAACATCACGATTACGGGTGAGCTCATTACCCCAATCGCTATGGACGAAGAGCTTCGCTTTGCAATCCGCGAAGGTGGCCGTACAGTCGGCGCCGGCGTTGTGACCAAAGTAATCGAATAAGTTATAAATTTTTAGTTACGGTGGAATCATTTCGATTCCACACGAAATACAGTTAGAGAGATCATTATGCGCGAACAAGTGATATTACGATGCGATGAGTGCAAACAACGCAACTACACAACCACTCGGGATAAACGTAAAACCCCCGAACGGTACGAAATTAAAAAGTATTGCAAGTTTGAACGTAAGCACACGCTTCATAAAGAAGTAAAATAAGATACAAAAGTTTTTAAGACTTTCCACGTACACCTGTGGCTCAATTGGTAGAGCAGCGGCCTCCAAAGCCGAAGGTTGGGGGTTCGAGTCCCTCCAGGTGTGCCAGTCTTATTTTAAGCATGTTGCGCAACCCCGATAGTAAGTGAAAGAGACTTATGGCAAAACAAGCACAACAAGTAGCAGAACAAGGATTCGTAGCGCGGTCAAAAGCATATATAAATGGCGTGCGTTCCGAGATGGCTAAAGTAACCTGGCCAGGCAAAGAAGAGCTCAAAGCGTCTACCGTAGTCGTTTTGGTGTTTCTTGTTATCTTAGCCGTGGTTATTGGCGCAATGGATTTAGGTTTTCAAAAAGCCTTCTTCTTGTTGTTTGAATTGTTTTAAAGGAGACGAATGGTGTCTGATGAATTGACCCCCGATAACACCGACCAGTCAGAACTCAGCGATGATGCAGCCAAGGCTGCAGCATTTTTGGATCTGGATGGTGAGAGTGACGCGTCCAGTGATTCCGACTCCTCAGAGCCGGATGTCTCTTCGCTTTTAGAGGCCATTGGTGGCGATGAAGATACCAGTGACTCTGCCGATGAAGTCGAACCCGATGCTGCTGCACTCTTTGGTGCCATCGGTGGCGATGAAGTCACTGAATCGCCAGCTGAAGTAGAAGCACCATTGGAGACTACAGTAACTGCGGCACCTGTTGTTGAAGATGACCTCGAGCCTGCTGAACCTGGGATCGTGATACAAGATGCACCCGATGATGGTATTAACCGTCGTTGGTATGCCGTTCATGTGCACTCAGGACAAGAAGCCGCTGTACAACGCACCTTGCTTGCACAAGCTGAAGTTGAAGGCCTGACTGAACTGATTATTAATGTACTTGTTCCTATGGAAGAAGTCGTGGAATTTAAATCCGGAGAGAAAAAAGTTTCCAAGCGGAAATGTTTCCCCGGTTATTTACTTGCTCAACTGCCAGAGCACCCAGAGCGTTATGCTGATTTATGGCATTTGATTAAAGAAACACACGGCGTAACTGGATTCATCGGTTCCCGCAATGAGCCTGTACCCTTGGAAGATTCTGAAGTGATGGAATTGGTTCAGGAAATCAGTGGCGAGCGCGAGCGTCCTCGTGCGCGTGTCAACTTCGATATTGGCGAACGCCTCAAAATTATCGATGGCGCATTTGCTAACTTCTTTGGCAATGTGAGTGAAATAAATGAAGAACGCGGAAAAATGAAAGTAATGATTGAGATTTTCGAACGTGAGACCAGCGTAGAAGTTGAGTTCTGGCAAGTCGAAAAGCTCTAAATCGGAGATAAGGTATCATGGCCGAAAACAAAGAAATCACAGGATTGATTAAACTCCAGGTGTCCGCCGGTGGCGCAACACCAGCACCTCCCGTAGGTCCAGCATTGGGTCAACACGGTGTGAATATTATGGATTTTTGTAATCAGTTCAACGAACGTACAAAAGATCAACAAGGATTGACCATTCCCGTAGTTATTGAAGTCTACGCGGATCGCTCCTTCAGCTTCATCACAAAAAGCCCGCCAGCTGCTGTGTTGATTAAACGTGCCGCTAAGCTTGCAAAAGCTTCCGGTGAACCCAACAAAACCAAAGTGGGTTCAGTTACACGTGCTGATTTAGCAGAAATCGTTGAAATCAAGAAAGCCGATTTGAACGCCGCCAGCGAAGATGCTGCTATTAGCATGTTGGCCGGTACTGCTCGTAGCATGGGAATTACCGTCGACAATTAATCGTCGGCGTTACACAATACGAAAACATTAACAAATGTGGGAGGGCCTAACCCGTCCGTTTGCACCACAGGAGAAACACACCATGGCAAAACTGTCCAAGCGCGTAAAAGCATATCAAGATAAAGTTGATAAAGATAAAAAATATACCCTTGCGGAAGCTTGCGGTATTCTTAAAGAATGCGCCAGCACTAAATTCGACGAATCTGTAGACCTTGCATTCTACCTCGGCGTAGATCCCCGCCACGCAGAACAAATGGTTCGCGGCTCTGTAGCACTTCCTCACGGTACAGGTAAAGACGTTCGCGTCGTTGTATTGTGTAACTCCGATGCACAAGTTCAAGAAGCCAAAGACGCGGGTGCCGTTGAAGCCGGTGGTGATGAAATCGTTGAAAAAATCACTGCAGGTTGGACAGACTTCGACTCATTGGTTGCTGCACCAGACATGATGGCTGCTGTTGGTAAGCTCGGTCGAGTGTTGGGACCTCGCGGATTAATGCCTAGCCCAAAAGCAGGTACTGTGACACCTAAAGTAGGCGATGCAGTAGCCGATATCCGTAAAGGTAAAATTGATTACCGCGTAAGTAAAGATGCCAACATCCACGTGCCTGTAGGTAAAGTATCTTTCTCCGCCGATCAAATCAGAGAAAATGCTGCTTCTGTAATCGAGTCCATCATTAAAGGGCGCCCTTCTTCCTGCAAAGGAACATACATGAAAGCCTGCACGATTAGCAGCACGATGGGACCTGGCTTTAAGCTGGACATCGCATCACTCTAAGCATTACAATCTAGTCAGTTCCTGAGCCACTCTTCGGAGTGGCTCAGTTTTTTTAAAGGAGAAGATTATGTCATCAGTAAGTATGTTGTTTACCTCTGAATCTGTGACCGAAGGTCATCCCGATAAAGTAGCTGACCAGATTTCCGATTCAATTTTAGATGCGATGCTAGAACAAGACCCTGCATCGCGCGTAGCCTGTGAAACCATGATTACGACCGGTATGGTCGTATTGGCAGGCGAAGTCACCACCAAGGCTGTTGTAGACATCCCTTCGGTAGTTCGCAAAACGTTAAAGACTATCGGGTACACCGGTGGCGATTCAGGCTTTGATGCTGATTCCTGTGCAGTCCTTGTATCTCTTGATGAGCAATCTCCAGACATTGCCCAAGGGGTCGATGTGGGTGGAGGACTGGATAAAGAACAAGGCGCAGGTGACCAAGGCATGATGTTTGGATATGCTTGTAATGAGACCAGCTCCCTGATGCCTCTAGCGATTGACCTGTCTCATAAACTGGGCCTCCAGTTATCGAAGTTACGAAAAAATAAAAAGCTTCCTTGGTTACAGCCCGATGGTAAGTCTCAAGTGACCGTTGAATATGTAGACGGCAAGCCTGTACGCATCGATAGCATCGTAATCTCCAATCAGCACTCACCCGGTATTTCACACAGTAAGATCAAAAAAGAAATCATCAAGCACGTCATTGAGCCCGTGTTGCCTAAAAAATATGTCAAAGGTAAAATCAACTACCACATTAACCCTACCGGTAAATTTGTTGTAGGTGGACCTGTCGGGGATTGTGGGCTGACCGGCCGTAAAATTATTGTGGATACCTACGGGGGAATGGGTCGACACGGAGGTGGCGCATTCAGTGGGAAAGACCCCTCCAAAGTAGACCGTTCCGCCGCCTATATGGCCCGTTATATAGCTAAAAATGTGGTTGCCGCTAAACTCGCAACCCGTTGTGAAGTACAATTGGCCTATGCGATCGGTGTTTCCAAGCCTGTATCTATTAACGTCAACACCTTTGGAACCGGAAAGCTCAGTGACGATAAATTGTCCAACATTGTTTCCAAGCATTTCGACTGTCGCCCAGCGGCCATTTTGAAAAAGCTCGATTTACGTAAGCCTCAATATTTCAAGACTGCCGCGTATGGACATTTCGGTCGTAAAGGATGGAAATGGGAAGATACTGATCAAGCAGCTGCATTGAAAAAGAAAGCCGGAATCTAAGTAATTTTCCTGAATAATTTGCTATACTACTCGAGGCGCAACACTAGTTGCGTCTCGTTTTTTATTTACCGACTTAATAAGGGGAACTTACTTGTGAATGCATTGTCCATTGGGCTCGCTCTTTGTACGCTATGTGTAAGTATCACGCATGCGGAAATGGGCCCCAAAAATGTGATTTTAATGGTTGGAGACGGAATGGGCTTCTCGCAAGTAGAATCAGCGAGTATATATAGCTATGGAGGGCCCAAAGGCCAGCCCTACTGGGACTACCAGCCCATGGCCATGTCCACTCATTCAGAAACCACAGGCCAGGCGTATGACCCGAAAAAGGCTTGGGAATCATTCGATTATCACTTACAGAAACCCACCGATTCTGCTGCGGCTGCAACAACCTTGTCCACAGGTGTAAAGACTACCAATTACCGTGTAGGCATGACCACAGACGAAAAACCTTTACGACACCTTGTGGAAGATGCCGAAGCCATGGGTAAAGCCACGGGGGTACTAACTACTGTGTACATAAGCCATGCAACACCTGCTGCTTTTACAATACATACACCATCACGCAAAGACAAAGGTATCGCACAAAGGATGATAGGGGAGACCGCCCTGGATTTGCTTATTGGTGCGGGGCATCCTTGGTATGACGATAGTGGGAAAAAGAAAGATAAAGCCAATTATGGAAAAGTGGGTGGTGAAGAATTCTGGAAATCCATTGAAGCCGGAACAGTCGGGGCTGATGCCGATGGAGATGGAGAGCCCGATCCGTGGACACTTCAAACAGATTTAACTAAACTAGATAAAGTTCCAATAAAGGTACTCCCCAAGCGGTTACTGGGAATATTGCCTGTAACTACTACCTTGCAGTACAACCGTGCCGGAGACGAGAAAGCCGAGGCTTATACCGTACCTATGAATTCGGGCTTGCCTGATATGGCGACTCTGGTTCGCGGTTCCTTAAATTTTTTGAATCGCGATAAAGACGGATTTTTCTTGATGGCTGAAGGCGGCGCCATAGACTGGGCGGGGCACGATAATGTGCAAGGACGTCTTGTAGAAGAACAACGTGATTTCGATCAAGCGATCGAAGCCGTCGCTGCTTGGGTGGAAACAAACAGTTCTTGGGAAGAAACCTTACTTATTATTACTGCCGATCACGAAACGGGTTATCTTTATGGTCCCGGTTCAAAGCCCACGTGGAAAGCCCTGAAGAACAACGGAAAAGGCCAAACACCTAGTGTTCAATGGCATACCGGTGGTCATACCAACCAACTTGTTCCACTTTTCGCTAAAGGCAATGGCGCTGAAAAACTACTGGACCACATCAAAGGTGAAGATCCCCGCCGGGGACCCTATGTAGACAATTCAGACATCCCTAAAGTCATTAGAAGTGTGTGGCGTTAACCAAGTTCATAGTGGGTTCTTTCTATCATGACAGTGTATACTACATGCTTTCTAAGAATATTAGGCGTTAAATAATTCCATGTACACCTTTCAAGATATACTCAATCAATGGCCACGTGAGCGGGTAGAAGAGTTATTCGCTTCTGTGACCCCTGCCGATGTGGAATCCGCTTTGCGTACGGAGTCACGAGATGAGCGTGATTTAGCTGCTTTACTCTCTCCACATGCTGATGCATATTTAGAACCTATGGCTCAAGAAGCCCAGCGTTTAACCCGCTGGCATTTTGGACGCACCATCGGCTTGTACGTTCCTATTTACCTATCAAATGTCTGCGGGGCAGATTGCACCTACTGCGGATACGCAGTGCGCTCAGGCAATAAAGAAAAACGCATTACATTGACCGATGACGAATTGCGTCGTGAATGTGAAGCACTCGTTGCACAAGGCTTTCAGAGCGTTCTTTTATTGACCGGTGAAGCGCCACGTGCGGTGCCAGTAGAGTATATCGCCAATAGCGTTTCAATTGCCCGTGAATATTTTCCTTCGGTGTCGGTCGAAATTTACTCCCTTGATTCAGAAGATTACGAAGACCTCACTGCGCGTGGCCTTGAAGGGGTCACCATATATATGGAAACCTACGATCGTCCAACCTACAGCGAAGTACATCTACTCGGTGCTAAAGCCGATTATGATTATCGTATTAACGCCAGCGAACGTGCTGGCCATGCGGAAGCCCGTAAACTGAGCATTGGTGTGTTGCTTGGTTTGACTGATTGGCGGGTAGACTGTTTTTGGTTAGCGCTCCATGGTCGTTACTTGCAAAAGGCCTGCTGGCAAAGCAGCGTCGCCTTGTCTTTCCCGCGTTTGCAACATGTCCCTGAACGCTTCGATATACCATCCCTTGTGACCAATCGTGAAATGGTTCAAATTATGCTTGGTATGCGTTTATACCTGCCCGAAGCTGGATTCAATGTATCCACCCGCGAGGCCCCTGCTTTCCGTGATCATCTCATCCCCCTAGGCACCACTATGATGAGTGCTGGATCGTCCACACGACCAGGTGGGTATGCCACGACCGGAGACGAAGTTCTGGAGCAATTTGAAATTGAT
>CALLLL010000036.1 GCA_938082445.1 uncultured bacterium | reverse complement strand
AAACGAGGTCCGAGTACAAGTACTCCGGCTAACGCGCCCCAACCACCGACTGAGTGCACCAAGGTAGAACCAGCAAAGTCATAGAAGCCTTTAGCATCCAACCAACCTGCACCCCATTTCCAGCTACCTAAGTATGGGTATACCAATGCAACATAGATGGTCGTAATAATCAAGAATGGTCCGAGTTTAATACGCTCAGCTACTGCACCTGAAATAATCGTAGCGGCCGTAGCAGCAAACATCGCTTGGAAGATGAAATCCGTCCAATAGGTGTAAGCACCATCAGCATAAGCAATGGTCTGACCAGCTTCACCAGGGTCAACGCCAAAACCAGCAAAACCGAAGAACCCACCGCCGAACAATTCAATGCCGAAATCACCAGGGTACATCAAGTTAAATCCAACAGCGGCATACGTCAAAAGACCCAATGCAACGATGGCAGTGTTTTTGAACAGAATGTTCACTGTGTTTTTTGCACGGGTCAATCCAACTTCCAGAGTTGCAAAACCTAAGTGCATAATGAATACCAAAAATGTTGCCACCAACATCCACGTGTTGTTGACCGTAAACATTTCTTGGCTTACTGCATCCTCAGCGAATGCGCCCGGAGCAAATACCGCAGCCCCCAGCATTAGTGTGGCCATAATTCCGGCCAATTTCCAACGACTTCTCATTGTTTCCCTCTCCTTTGGGTAGTTGGCTGTGCCTTCCGACACAGCATTTGTTACTTCCTTAAATTTTTCATGGTGAACATCACCGCATTGTCCGATTGGTGTGTTCACCGAACGACACAATCAAACTTCCCACCCCTAAAGCAATCACCGTGCCAATTTTTATCCACACAGTAAACATACACATAAACCCTATAAAACAAGGTTTTTACTCGTATAAACCGTCAATTTCACACCCGAAATTTTTCATACAATTTTGTATTTACTAAAATAACCCATACATTTTTGTATCTTTTTGTCAAAAACTACACATTTTAGTGGCCTCGTGGTTTTGAAGTGTTATAGACTCAAAACGTGCAATCCTATAAGACCCTATGCTATATTTATTGAAGTTAGCCTTAGTTAACTACCCCACCACCATCAAGGTACAACTCCAAGAAAGATCGAATGATATGTATGAAAGTTTCCTAGCCCTAAGCCCCATCCAGCAAGCCCTCTGTGGGGGCCTATTCACTTGGTTGGTCACCGCACTCGGCGCCAGTCTCGTTTTTTTTACCAAGAATATGAATCAAAAAATTCTCGACGGCATGCTCGGAGCCGCTGCAGGTGTCATGATCGCCGCCAGTTTCTGGTCACTCCTCTCACCAGCATTAGCACTTAGTGAAGAAATGGATATGATCCCCTGGATTCCAGCCGCATCCGGTTTCCTCTGCGGGGGGGCATTTCTCTGGATTGCCGATAAACTCCTCCCCCACCTTCACCCCGGATTCGATGATCATGAAGTTGAAGGCTTACCCAGTACATGGCGCCGTTCAACACTCCTTGTATCCGCCATCACCCTGCACAACATTCCCGAAGGCCTCGCCATCGGAGTTGCATTCGGTGCTGTTGCCCATGACATCAACGGTGCTACCATTGGTGGAGCCATGGCTCTCGCCTTAGGTATCGGGATTCAGAATTTTCCCGAAGGCACCATCGTTTCCATGCCCCTACGCCGCGAAGGCTTCAGCCGATTCAAAGCCTTCATGTACGGACAAGCGTCCGGCATGGTAGAACCCATCGCCGCTGTACTCGGTGCGTGGTTTGTGATGGTCATGCGCCCCGCGCTTCCCTTCTCACTCTCCTTCGCTGCCGGTGCTATGATCTTCGTAGTTGGCGAAGAACTCATTCCCGAGTCCCAACGCAAAGGCGACACCGACCTCCCCACCATCTGCCTCATGATAGGTTTCACCATCATGATGATCCTCGACGTTTCCCTCGGCTAGATAACAAATTCCCTAAAAAAACGGCCTCTATGCATTTGCATAGAGGCCGTTTTTATTAAACTCTATTTTGATTCACGTTCCAACCGCTTCGCGCGCTCCCACCCTTCCACCGCTGCTTCCGGCGTATCCGCCTTCAGATCCCCAAAGACATGCTCATGCCGCCGAATCATTTTCTCATGCGCCAGCTTCAAAGCATCCTCCAGCTTAAACTTCCCCTCCTCCTCCGCTGCCGCCAAAGTCGCCAACAACGTAAAGAAAGTATCCCCGAATTCCTCCGCAGCATGCGCATCATCCTCCGACGCCAGCGCCTCAATCAATTCCTCCGCTTCCCCCTTCGCATAGCCCGCAAAGTCCAAGGCCGACTGCTCCCGGTCCCATGGACACCCCTCCGGCTTTCTCAAATACCGCGCCAGGTTCACCAAAGCCTCAAACCAATCCAACTCAGACTGCGCTTCCCGGTCAAAATGCGGGTATTCACTCATAGTATTCTCACTATTTAGGGTTTATGTCCATTTTTATGCTCAAGTTCCCGGCCCCTGAGTCGATAATACTATACACGGATGGAATAGCAACGACAAGGAGGTCCCACTATGACAGTCCAATGTAAGAAATGCCAGAAGTTACACGTCGACGGAAAATGGACTGAATCTCAGGCGCAACAGGTATCCAAAGCCTACACGTTTTGCCCCAGTTGCCAAAATGATTTCATGAAGATTCCGCTCGAACACCGTCAATATCTCGGCAACGCGGTTATTCTACGCTAGTCTAGATAGAGATTCGGGAGACCGCAATGTTTCCCGAAAAGCACACATCTACATCATGTCCGGGGGTGGCCATACGCTCCGCGTAGACCCCGGCGTAGGTGTACCGCTGCCCCTCAGCCTGATACTTCACCGGAAAACCCATCGTACACGGCGCACAATGCACCACTTCCGGTTCCGGCGCATCATCCTCCAGCCGAGGAAAATTCACATTCCAAAACGTCCCCGGCTCAGGCGTCTCCGCCAAAATCATGTCCAACACCCGGCGCGTCCACTGCCCCGCACGATCCCAATTCGTCTCCATCCCCACCCGATAAAACTGTGAAAAAGCAATCGCCGGTTTCCCCATAAACACCGCTTCACGCGCCCCCGCGACCGTCCCGCTCAAATAAATATCATGGCCCACATTCCCGCCATCATTGATCCCCGACAAGACCCAATCCACATCCGGCGCCAAGGTCGATACCCCCAAGCGCGCACAATCCCCCGTCGTACTGTTCACGGAAAACACATCCGCCGCCTGCTCCTGCACATCCAGCGACTCCCCATACTGCGCCACTCGATGACTGCAGCCCGACTGATGTTCCAACGGCGCCACCACGACCGACTCATCGCCCGACACCACCGAACGCAGCATCGCCAGTCCCGGCGCATCATAGCCATCATCGTTCGTCAGTAAGAACTTCATGAGGCCGCGATCAATCCCGCGTCACTCAAATAACCAATCACCTGCGCCACCGAGTCTTCAATCGACAACTCACCCGTGTCCACACTAATCTCCGGCGACTCCGGCGCTTCATACGGAGACGAAATCCCCGTGAAATCCTTAATCTCCCCCGCACGCGCTTTCTGATACAGACCCTTCGGGTCCCGGCTCTCGCACACCTCTACCGAAGCCTTCACATGCACCTCCACAAATCGATCGCCCAACAACTCACGCACCACCGCGCGATCACTGCGGAAAGGACTGATAAACGCCGTCAAGGTCAATATCCCCGCATCCGAAAACAGCCGCGCCACTTCCCCAATGCGCCGGATATTCTCCATCCGGTCCTCATCCGAGAAGGTCAAATTCTTATTCAAACCATGACGTACATTATCCCCATCCAGGATATACGTGTGACAGCCCCGGTTATGCAGTGCTAACTCCACCGCATTCGCCAAGGTTGATTTCCCCGACCCCGACAAGCCCGTAAACCACAACACCGCGCCCTGATGGCCCTTCATAGCCTCACGTTTCGCCTGGTCCACCTCACCCAAATGCCACGTGATATTCGTACTCTTCGATTCAGACATACCAACTCCTGAGAATAAAACGATTCCAATCCGCAGTATAACAAGTAATGGCGGAGAGTTCCTAACTCTGCCCCATTACCTAATTACCCCTATTAATTATGGGAACTCTTTATTGTGGTGACAGATGATCTTGTCACCACAATAAAAATACACCCTTTTATATACCGTACGGCAGTACCTAGTCTTCCAGGGGGCGTACCCAGATGTTACGGAACAACACAGGGTTTCCGTGGTCCTGCAATTTGATGGGACCTTTGTCACCGTGGGGTTCGTATTCGGAAATGGAGTGCATGCCGCGCCATCCGGTTCCGCCGGAAAGCTGGTAGTTGTCTTGAATCAACACGCCGTTGTGCAGCACAGTGAAGGTCGCGCGTTTCACCACTTTGCCGTCTTTAAACTCGGGACGGTGGAAAATAATGTCATAGGTCTGCCATTCGCCGGGTTTACGCGAAGCATTCACCAAAGGTTTAGAGCGACCATAGAGTGCGCCGGCTTGTCCATCGGGATAGGTTTTGTTGTCATAGGAATCCAGGACCTGAACTTCATAACGGCCCATCAAAAACACCCCGCTATTGCCTCGGCCTTGACCGCGGCCTTCGGGATTTTTCGGCGTAGCGAATTCGATATGCAATTGACATGATCCAAACTCCTGTATGGACTGAATCATTCCGGAATCATCCGTAGGCCACATCGCGCCCTTCTTCACTTCCCACTTACTCTCCTCACCTTCCTTGGTCGAAGTCCAATTCGACAAATCCTTGCCGTCGAACAACACGATCGCATCCGAAGGCACACCAGCAGGCTTACGCTTCGTAGCAGGTTTAGGCGGTTCCACAATCTCCGGCTGAGGCTGTTTCTCCGGGTCCATCTCATGCACCATGATCCCGTCAATGGTCATATACTCCGTTGTAATCTTCTCGCCCTTCTTATTCGTGTGGGTCTTCGTCCACTTCTTAATCACCGGCGACTCAAACTCCGCCATCGCCCCAAACGAAGCACCCAATATACATACACTTAATACCCACGAACATACAGATTTCATAGCAATAGCCTTCCACATAAGAGATTCATTCACGCAACATAATAGACAAGAATAGTAGCACAACACGCGCCGGACATACCAACCACCTGAGGGCTTAGTCGCTCGAAACCGCTTTACGGAAGGCCGTCAAGGTTTTCCACGCACAGTTTTCCCAGGTGAATTCCTGCGTACGCAGTTTGCCGCCCGACGCCCGACGATTCCGGAGATCCTCCGGCTCATCCAACACGCGCTTCAGCACCCCCGTGATCGAATCGATACTTTCCGCATTGAAATAAAACGGACTGTCGCCCGCAATTTCCTGTATCCCGCCAATGCGCCCACAGCCCACAATCGCCCCAGCCTTGAATGCCTCCAAGACCGTCACGCCCGATCCTTCATACAA
Organism: uncultured bacterium; assembly: GCA_938082445.1. Classification (GTDB taxonomy): domain Bacteria; phylum Hydrogenedentota; class Hydrogenedentia; order Hydrogenedentales; genus DTSJ01. Next base: position 11,167 of record CALLLL010000036.1, on the reverse strand, counting down.
GGAAGGACACACAAACATGTCGCAATGCTGATACAGCCCAGCAAGCTGGGTATTGCCTAAGCGGTCAATCCGGAACACCCGATCGCCCCAATGGTCCGGCTCGTCCTCGCCTGGTTGACCAACGATCACCAAGGAATGCGGAATCTCATCCTGTATACGCTCAAAGGCTTGCAACAGTTTATCCAGATTCTTCCGGGGGCTCACCTTGCCTACAGCCAGGAAGTAGGGTTGCTGCACAATGCATTGCGAGGGATTCGCGAAGGCTTCATCTACCCCCAGGGGGGCAACAACCACTTTATTCAAAGGCACTGTATACAAACGCAGTAATTCTTTTTTCATAAACTCAGACGGCACCACCAAAATATCCGCACGCAAACATGCGTCCTCAATATTGCCGCCTGCAGGCTGACTCTTGCCCCAAAAGCGTTTCTTTTGTGGTACATCGTTGGACTGATATAAGTTCATCACCCACAACACTAGGGGTACATTTAGTTTTGCGGGTGCAGTCTCAGCGCCACTAAACACTAAATCGATGTCTTCCTTTGCGCATTGACTTGCAATTTCTTTAGTTGATTTCACTTGCACGCATGTAAAGCCCTCAAAGGAAGAATGATTCATCACATCGGTAAACAGTATCAACTCGGCAGGGCTTTCCATGGACTGTATCTGAGCAATCACCTTGCGCAGATACAATTCTTCGCCGCCACCAAATCCCGGTATAATTCCAACTGTGTTAATCCCAATCCGCATATATATCCTTCATGTACTACTCGTTATCCGCCCACACACGCCCTTGCATTTGCTCAGGAATTGTCAGACCCAACCATGATAACACGGTAGGTGCTACATCCATTAATCCCGCTTTGTTGAGGGAAAGATTCCTGTTCGCTATCACAATACCATCCATTGCATGGTTTGCAGCGTCTGCACCCGTATCATTGGTTTCTGCATAGATACTTTCACAGCCCACTTCACCCAGCGAACGCCAATGCAACTCTCCAAAGTATACCATCAGATCCGGCGGGACTCCATTCACTTCTGGATATAGGTCTTCGGGCAACAGTACTGAGTTATTCATGAGGGTTCCGTCTTGCCCGAGCATGGCCTCCAACTCGCCTTTGAGTTGACTGCACAGATCCGAAACTGTCGTGGGATCAACTATTCCCTCTGCCTCACGTCCAGCTACATTTAGGAATATTCGTCCGTAATACCCACCTTCGCCCCAAGCTCTGGTACGCGACCAGTCCACATCATCCAGTCGAAAAGGCTGTGGACTTGTTGGGCTAGACTTAAGATACAGATAGCCTTTATCTAGCAACCATTGGTTTATCCGTAGACCACCGTGCATCGGTTTCGCCCCATGATCAGATACCACCAAGACCAGCGAATCCTCCCCTGCCATGGCAAGTATGCGGCCAATGCGTTCATCCAAGGCTTGATAATACTCTCGCATGGCCCAACGGTATGCTGTATTTTCTTGAAACTTTGGATGGGCTGGGTCACCATAATGCCAAAATGCATGGTGCAATCGGTCGACTCCCATATCCACCATCATAAAAAAGTCCCAAGGTTTAATAGCCATTAAATACTCAGCCACATCAAAACGATTATGGAGAAAATCATTTATTTGTTGTAGCACTTTATTCTCATCTTCATTGCGAAAGTCTTCGACATCAAAACATATTTCCCCAACATTTTTTATAATGTCGGCTTTTAATGATTCAGGATAAACGCTGTCCGAATCTACATTCGGCGTCAAAATGCTGGACACCATGCACCCTCGAACTGGAGACACGGGAAAAGTCTGCGGTACACCTACGACACATACATCTTTCCCGGCTTCAGACAGGATATCCCAAACACGTGGTACCTTTATGGACAAAGACGTTGCAATAGCATAATCCGAGTACTCAGAATACTGGCGTCTATTTCGGAATCCATAAATTCCTAAAGCCCCTGGATCGCGTCCGCTCATCATGCATGACCAGGCCGGAACTGTAATTGGTGGGTCACTACTGCGCAGTGTGTTATACCCACCTTGACTCATCAATCGATGTAAATGCGGCAGAGTATACTCAGGGTGATGAAAAACCCACTCGGGGGCAGCGCAATCCAGACCGATCACCAACACTTTGGGATCTGTGTTGTTGTTCATGACCGCTTAGCGGCCTTCTATCTCACGAATCATCATATTGGCGTTCGTCAATTTTTTACCAAGCATCTTACAAATATTCAATAGGATTTGTATCGCCACACGCTTAGTCAGAAGTTTTTGGAAGATATGTTCATTGAGAACGAATAGTTTAGAATCTTCGAGCGCCATCACGGTGGCCGTACGTGGTTCTTGGCTTACGAGGGCCATTTCACCAAAGGTTTCCCCAACGGAGATGGTCGCAATTTGCTTGCTTCCGTCATATACACCCATTTTTCCGGCCAGTACAACATACATCTGATTGCCTGTTGTACCTTTTTTAAAAACCATTTGCTCTCTAGGAACAACCTGTGTGATGCCTTTGGCAAATATACGATGCACATCGTGTGGAGTAAGGCCATTGAAAATATCGACACGCTTTACCAGTTGTGCGATCCAAGGATCGTTTTCGCTTAACATGAGAGCACTCTCCAAATTCTATTTGCATAAAAAAACGGCGTAGTCTTACTCTAGTAAGACTACACCGTCATTGCGAATTAAATCAATAGAAATTATACGACGTATATGTAACGACTGCAGTTTACACAAGTGTGAATATGGGTAACGTCGTTACGCACTTCTTGGACGAATTTGGAAGGTAAGCGCATGAAACAGCCTTGGCAGGTATCCCCTTCTACAGGAACCAGTGCCGGAGAACGGCCTTTCATCAATTTATCGTAGTGTTTTAAGATGCGCGGATTAACCATTGAACGAATGGATTCGATACGCTCTTTAATCTTGTTTTTACCGGATTTGGTGGTTGCCAGCATCTCTTCATGTAACTGTAATCGCGCGAGTAAAAGGATATCGGCATTACCATCTTGTACTTCTTCAATACCGGGGTCGGCATTGTAGGAGTCAATGGTTTCTTCTTGGTGAGTATTGAATGTTTCGGATACTTCTTCCAATACCGCAAAGATGGCATCTTCACCGTCTGCAGCCATCAGTGCATCAAAGTGTTCTTTATCACCTAAAAGGCTTGCTATGGTGGCGACGAAGTTTAGGTAGGTAGTTTGTTGAGATGGCGGGTAGCAAATCAGGAAAATTAACTTAACTGGTTCACGGTCGACTGCCATAAAGTCTATTCCGTCCGGTACACGACCAACAGCACAGGCCAATGTTTTCATACCTGGAACGCGGGCATGCGGTACAGCAATGCCGTTACCAATCCCTGTACTTTCAGTTGTTTCCCTGGCCACTACTTGTTCGAGAGCCATTTCAACATTGTCCATTTTCTTTTTATCGAAAAGAAGATGGGTCAATTCTTTAATGGCATCAGGTTTCGATTTGGCTTGTATTTCGGGGATAACGCAGTTCTTTGCAACAAAATTAGAAATGATCATGTGGGTCCCATTCGCTGGTTTCTGTCTAATCTTATCAAACGTACTGTTGTCAACAGATTTACAACGCTACAAGTGTAACAATTAGAAGGCCTTATAGACAAGAGTAAAGTTAAAAAAATCACTCATCGCCCGTTAAATACGCCATTAAGGTTTCACGCATTATTGATACGGGGGCTTCATACCCTGTCCAACGCTCATACTGAGCAGCGGCTTGTTGAAGTAACATTTCGGTTCCAAGGATTACTTTAGTTCCGGCAGATTCTGCATCGATGAGAAATTGAGTTTTGACGGGTCGGTAGACCATATCAAAGGCGACTTGATTGGAACGTAGCAAATCGGCCGGTACACAGGTCTCTCCTACATGCTCAGGATACATTCCTAGCGGTGTTCCCTGAATAAGTATGTCGTGCTCATAGATGGCCATTTCGACATCATCGACCAAGTGACCTAGCTTTATTTTTGTATCTGTTTTCTCTGCCAAGTCTTGGACTAAGGGCTCAACCTTTGATGGCGTACGGGCAAGAATGGTGATGTTCTGAGGTTTTCGCTCGGCCATTGCAAAGGCGACAGCACGAACAGCTCCTCCTGCCCCTAAGAACAAGACTCGTTTATTTTCGATATCCACTCCGGCTTCATCAAAGGCACGTGTGGTGCCCAGGCCATCTGTGGTAGATCCAATTAATCGTCCATTATCGTTGGTGATGGTATTGACGCTGCCCACGTGTTGCGCCATGGTTTCAACTTCATCCAAGTGTTCCATCACGTCGAGCTTGTGCGGGATGGTCACGCTGAGTCCACGAAAGTTGGGCATAGACCGCATACCTTGTAAACAAGCTCCCACATCGCCCACTTCGAAAGCGAGGTATACATAGTTGAGATTTTGGGTGGCATATCCAGCATTGTGGATGGCGGGAGACATTGAGTGTTTGACCGGATTCCCGATTACTCCGCATAATTGTGTATCGACATTTATCATGGCATCAACCTGGAGGCCAGAACAGTCCGCGACCGCCCAGTATGTGTAAGTGTAAATGGTCTACGGTTTGCCCGCCATCTTTCCCGGTATTTATTACATACCGGAAGCCTGACGAGTGTAAATCTTCCGCTTGACCAATTTCGTTGGCTTTTAATAAAATTTTGCCCATTAATGCTTCGTCTGCTGGAGTGGCTGCAGCTACGCTGGCTAAATGTTTTTTGGGAATTACCAAAATATGGGTAGGTGCTGCCGGATTGATATCGCGAAAAGCGAAGACATCGTCATCCGAATACACTTCTTCACACGGTATATCCCCTGCCACTATTTTACAAAATAAACAATCATCTGCCATAGGGTTGGTCTCCTCTTACTGCACTGCTCAAACAATAACGAATGCACTTGGCCTAATGCAATCTCTTATCTCTTTTGAGATGCCTTTAATTCACGTAATTCAACTGTATGGTTGACATGCGAAAGCCCATCGTGGGTTTCCAGTGACATGCGTACTGTCGTATTCTTTCTTTTCCAATCAATCTCAATCCACCCAATGTGTTCTCTGAATTCAGTCTCGCCTAATCGGTGAATATTTTGCATAGGATGTTTCCATTCCTGATTAATTCCACTGCTTGTGAAATCGTATAAAGGATAAGGAACATTTTTAGTCATCTTTGATAGTTCACCGTAGTGCATATCCCCACTCATAAGGATTACCCCTTCAGCTTGGGTATCGCTTATGAGTTTGATAAAGCGCTCGCGTTCTTTAGGAAAATTGGCCCAGGATTCCCAGCCATGAAATTCGGCAGCAAATTGTACACTGGACCCTATGAGGCGTATTTTCGCTGGACGTTTTAGCTGTTGCTCTAACCAGCTCCATTGCTCCTCCCCCATTAATACTGCTTTGATACTGTCGTTGGGTAGATAGGGGCCTGCATGCGGGATATCGGGCTTGGTACGGCTTCGTACCAGTCGTGACCGAAATGTACGGAGATCGAGAAGGATAATTTGGACCCGTTTACGTTTGGGGCCAAATTCGTACACAGTATATACGCCGGAATGGGTACGACGTAGGGAATCTGCGGGTTCATTAAAAAAATCTAGAAAGATCTCTTTAGACTCTTCTTTTTTAGGATATTCACGACCGGAATCATTGGCGCCGAAATCGTGATCGTCCCATGTTGCGATTATGCGCGTCGAATTATTAAGGCGCTGGTATTCAGGCTTAGACCCCAGTGTTTCATATTTTGCTTTTAATTCTTCCATATTTTCGGTATCGCCATAGATATTGTCCCCTAGATATACAAAGACATCGGGCTTGCGTGCACTAGCCTTATCTAATAGCGGTTGTGGTCTATCTTGTTTCGCACAGGAGCCCACACCGATTAAGGTAATCGCTGAATCAGCATGGGATATTGACGAAATGATGCACCCAATACAGAGGGACAGAATGGATAATAAGGTAGTTTTATTCATGGATATCAGCATACCTAAGTTATTAAATGGATAAAAGTTTTCCCACTATTTCCCTATGTGCTAAAATACGCGCCTTAACCACAATCCAATGGATATACACCCTACATGTTCAACATCGGCCCTTTAGAATTTCATCAACCCATAGCCCTCGCTCCCATGGAGGATGTGTCGGATATTGCCTTTCGCCAAATTTGTAAAGAACGTGGCGCGGATATCGTATACACAGAATTTACCAATTGTGAGGCTTTGAGCCGTAATGTTCAACGCTCTCTGGATAAAATTCGAATTACCGAAACAGAACGGCCTGTCGCGATTCAACTGTATGGCAGTAATGGTGAATCACTGGAAAAAGCTGCTGCTATCACTGAGACATATGCACCTGATTTTATCGACATCAATTGTGGATGCTGGGTAAAAAAAGTTGCTGGACGGGGCGATGGCGCTGGGTTGTTACGCGATCTCGATAAATTTGAAATGGTGGTGCAATCGGTCATGAAGGGCACTAAACTTCCTGTGACTGTAAAAACTCGTCTTGGGTGGGATGATGATACGATCGTTATCGAGGATGTGGCGCGTATGCTGTTGGATAATGGCGTTGAGGCACTCACGGTACATTGTCGTACACGTTGCCAAGGTTATACAGGTGATGCGGATTGGTCTTGGTTGCCCAAAATAAAATCGGCCGCTCCTGATCTCCCTTTGATTGCCAATGGTGATATTGTAAGTCCTGAAGATGTAAAAGCTATTTTTGATATGGGCTGTGACGGGGCCATGATTGGTCGTGGAGCCATTTCCAATCCGTGGATTTTCGAACAAGCGCATCATTTCTTGGATATGGGCGAACATAAGACTCCACCAACGCATGTTGAACGGATTGAATTGTGTATCCGTCACCTAAAAGAGAATGTTGAAAAACGCGGCGTGCAACGGGGGGTGACTTCGTTTCGAAAATTTTACACTCATTACCTTCACGAATTGCGTGACTCTAAGAATGTGCGTGTATATCTCATGCAGTTTACCGAAGTGGAACCTATCGAAGAAGCCTTGCTAGAGTATATTCAACGCCTCAACGATTACGTCCCTGCCTAAGCATTTAAGTGCTCCGGCACTATATCCCGATGAAAGACTTCTTCCAAGGTTTCTGCGCGACGGATAACATGTGCCTGATCGCCTTTAACCAAGATGGTGGCAGGCCTGGGCATGGCGTTAAAGTTACTGCAGGAAACTTCTTGGTACGCGCCTGTATCGAGAAATGCAAATATATCCCCCACTTCCAGTTTAGGAACCATGATCGCGGGCATTAATCGATCGCCATAACAACTGCGTCCACAAATATCGAATTTTTCCGTATATGTGTGGTCGGCTTTATTGGCTACAATATAATCGTGTAGATGATGTTCATAACGGCCGCCTGTAAACCAAAACTCGGTGGTATCGCTAATGGCATGTGACCAGGCTATGGGTGCCTGGGCAGATTTGAGTGCTTGAATGGTGGCTAAGTGGATTCCCGTATTGCCGTGCATAGAACGTCCAGGCTCCAATTGTAACGTGATGCCTGTGGGATCGATACCGGCTGCAGGTAATTCCTGTTTTAGGGTTGATGTAATCACATCGGCGTATTCCATAATTGTTGGGGCCATAATTTCATTAGGTTTGCCCACTACCGAATCGATTATTTTCTGAAGAGTTGGATATCGTTTAGACGGTGCAACTGATTTCATGAATTTGGATATACTATTCAGCCATCGAAGATCTCGGGGGGCGTTGTAATCGGTTGCTGCGTTAAAAGGATCGCGTGGAATAGCAAAGCCACCGCCGATATCGATCTCTTTGGGTTGGAAGGCCCCAAGCGCTTCGCAAACTTTTCCCATTTCCTGCGCGTAGGCTCGCATTTGCTCTCGCCAATAGTTGACGGTGCGTGAATGGCGACCGTGGTGCTCGTGAAAACCAACAACTTCTACATGTTCCATGTCCATTAATTTTGGCGCATAGCTCATGACTTCATCAAAAGAAAGTCCGCCCTTGTACCCTAAAGCTGCTATATCTGTGGGAATAAGCCCCTCGGCTACGAAATCGCTGGGTTCATTGAAATCAGTCAGCACAGGACGAAGACGTATACGAACATAGGCGGTTTTACCCAGTTCCTGTGTAACGCGCTCAAGCATTTCCACGTCTTCAAGGGAGTCAATCGTCAAACGGGCTCCTACTTCAATGGTGCGGCGAATATGTGCTTCGGTTTTGGGTACTCCATTTACGGATATAAACTGTGGATCGATTCCTGCGTTTAGGCATACGTCTAGCTCACCCGGCGAATAGATATCGGCCCCACAACCTTCGTCAGCAATTATACGCTGGATAGCTTTAGACCAACTGGCTTTGGCAGCGGGCATTACTTTAACGGGGCCATCAGTCCACCCTTGGCTAAAGGCTTCTTGAAATGAGCGTATGTTCCGCCGCAATTGATCTTCGGAAACGACAAACAATGGTGAGCCAAATTCACTCATTAAAGCCGTGGTATCCTGCTCTTCAATCCATAAATGTCCATCGCGCAGGCTTAAACATTCGTCCAGTGTTTTGTTTGTTGAGTGCTTATCCATTATTGACTCCTGTCCCAATAGCTACATAATGCTTAAGGTACAATTTGACGAGTAATTTTAATTCTTCTCGTGCGCGAATCTGATCGGAACGTTTTTCAAAGGTCACAATATCCATCATGAGGCGATCAGAAAAACCAATCAAAGTATGTGAAACGATAGTTATTTCTTGTTGAGTTAATGAGGTATTGGATTTTATAAAGTCTACACAGTTTCCCATTAAGTGACTTAAATTTAACTGGTCTTGTTCTTTCAATTCAGGCGTAAACTTGTAGGCATCCCATAAAGTTGTAAACGCTTTTTCTTGCATCCAAAACTTAGATAAAGCATCGATCACAGTGTCTAGTTGTTGTTCCCAATTATCAATGGTTAATTCTTCTTCTGGTGTGGCTAAGGATAGAATCGTTTTACTGTATTGCTCAAAAAGTTGTTTATAGATTGAAAACTTATTCGGGTATAGATAATAGACTGCACCAATCGGAACTCCAGCTTTTTTAGCAATTCGCTTGGTATTGATTTCACCAATCCCTACTTCAACCAGCAAATCTCGTGTGGCCTGTACTATAGCTTCTGCTCTGTCACGACTACGCTGTTGCTTGGGGAGTGATCTTGGTTCTTTAATCAATTGTTCCATGGCATCGCCCTCCTTAACTTGAACTCTAGTTCAAGTTTTGCATGTTCTGGGTCTATATTTCAACTTTAATCGTTGCTAAAATACCTTATTGACATACATTGGATTTCGATGTATTATCTACATAGAATTTCGATGTATAGGAGGTCATCATGAATCTTAAAGGAACGTTGCCCATTTTGGTACTGAGTGTGCTGGAGAAGGGTTCTAAACACGGTTATGTGATTGCTCAAGAAATTAAACAACGCTCTGAAGGGGTGCTGGATTTTAAGGAGGGTACCCTCTACCCTGCCTTGCATGGACAAGAAAAAAAGGGGTTCATCCGTTCTGAAGTAAAAATTGAGAATGGACGAAAACGACGCTATTACACATTGACACCAAAAGGGCGGCGTGCGCTGGAGAGTGAACGCGAAGAGTGGAAATCTCAGTCGCAGGCGATTACACATATTCTAGGGGGTGCCAGTTCATGGACAACACGCCAGAATCTCGCTTAGCAGCTCTTTCTCAATGGATTGAATCGGCAACAAAAGATTTAACCCGAAGTGCTTGCAAGCGTTTGGATGAAGAATTTCACGACCATTATCATACGATTGTCGAGGAAGAAATTAAGTCGGGTAGTGATGAAGATTCAGCCCATGAGGCAGCGATGGCATCGCTGGGGAGTTCATTCGACACTCAGCTTGCCTCGCTGAGTGTGCACGGTGATCCGCATCGATTACGCATCAAAGCTGTGATGTTTTTGATAGGACTAGTGGTATGTAGTACGGCATTGTGGGGCACATCTCGACTGGATAGGCAATATCAATACACGGTTCAGGGAATGTGGAAGGCGATTGAATCAGGGGATGTAGAGGCATTGAAAGAGCATCTGGATTATGGCTTAGATCCGAATTCACCAAACTCGCTTAACCAAGCAATATTGCATAAAGCCTTTGGCAGTTACTTAACTCCGCCAGTACTTGAGGAGACCATACGCGTATTATTGGATGCAGGCGCCAACCCCAACGCAGAAGACGAGCAGGCACGTACAGTTCTGTTTTATTTAATCAATCGTGAATACTATAACAATTTGGCTGAGAATACAGACCAGTATAATGCAACACGAGAAACGTTGTTGTCCATGCTAATAGATGCGGGGGCTGATCTCAACGAGATGGGCAGAGCCAACGGTTATACACTTATGGAATCGGCTTCATTTTCAGGCGATTCCTATATGGTGAAACTGTTACAGTCGCACAATATTCATGAATCGCTTCGCGCACTGGTGTATCAAAAAAGATTCGACACAATAAAATCTCGTATAGAGAAAACTCCGTCTCTTCTCCATACTCGATTCAACAGAAACCAAAACCTTCTGCATTATTCCATCACTCGATGCGATCTATCTTTTGTTCAGTATTTGGTTGAGCAGGGCCTATCCCCAACAGAGCTCGACAGTTCGGGAAATAATTTACTCATTCGATACTTTTTGCGTGAACGCTCAAACTTCTATTTTGATAGTAATGTATTTCGTTACCTGTTGGATTTGGGCTTCGATGTCAATTATCGTCCGGAAATCCAAAAAGGACATCCTGGACATTCTGCAATTGAACTTGCAGCTATGCGAGGTAATGCAGAAACAATTCAGATACTGGTGGACTACGGAGCTGATATTCATATGCGCTCCCGCAATGGCGAAACACCCCTACATAGGGCCGTTGGAAGAAGTAGCAACTCAAATTATCAAGAAATTATCAATGCGCTGATAGAATTGGGTGCTGATGTTGATGCGGAAACTCATTTGGGGCATACGCCACTGCATTACGCACGAGATATATTCAAGCTAAAACAATTACTGGAGCATGGGGCCTCCCCCAACATTCCTGATGCTAAAGGCAATACTCCTTTACACAGTCATTCCACAAAGAATAGTTTTTACACTGAGGAACTTTTGCCGCTTTTTGAAGCATTTGATGTAAAGAT
>CALLLL010000035.1 GCA_938082445.1 uncultured bacterium | reverse complement strand
CTTTTCAACTGCGCGGTCATTGGCGTCCACTGCAGTCGCCGGGTATTGTGTTTTAGCCGAAGCATTTGGAAGCCCCGTTACCAGTGCAGTACCAGCACTTACTTTAATAAAATCTCTTCGACTTAAATTACTGTCCATCATACCCTCTACTCACTATGTACCATCAGCATTTCAGCTATGGAATAACTATATTTTCATTGGAAACAAGAATCGTAGATCGCGACCAATCAACAAAATTCTACTCATCCTGAAAGAATATGCCAACATATTCTTGTGCCTTCTCGGTTGACCAATCACGCTCAAGAGCTTCTTCGCTCTCTACCCAAAGCTCAGCAATTCCATCATAGGGATCCTCTAATCCTGAACGAGGACCAATAACAAGATCACGGCCAGACGATTCAATAGGCAGAATTTGGATATAGCGCTTAACACCGAGGGTATCAAATGCATCGGCAGGAGCAGCTTGTGGATGCTTTTCGCTCCAATACGATTGAAATTCTTCCAAGGTCAAGTGAGGTTGACGTCGCATTAAATAACAAATTTTGATCATGTATTAACCCTTTTATTCAATGAAATACACTCTAAGAACCTTCAAATGGTTCATTGTGCGTGTTTTATAGGTGATTTGCAAGGATTATAGGAAAAGCACTACTACCAACTAGGCACAAAAAAAAGGCTTACGAATATTCGTAAGCCTTTTGATATCAATTGGTAGCGGGGGCAGGATTCGAACCTGCGACCTTTGGGTTATGAGCCCAACGAGCTACCAGACTGCTCCACCCCGCGACATTAAATTGTGTCCTGCGTTGACAGGAAAGGGATTGTACCAAACAAATCTCGCACAAATCAACTTCTAACATAAAAACTATTTACAATGAAGCTCACTTTTGCTATACTGCTGATAATCGATTCTCAAAGACGGAATTTTTAGGCATGTTTGCAAAACAGAATTTCATAGCAAAACTCTCGCTCATCCTACTCATTGTAGGCATGGGAAGTTTGCCTATTGCCTCCACGATGCACGCAGGCACACACCTGAGTCCAACGCATAGTGTATCGCATTCTTCCGGTCCTACTCTGAGCAATCCACATAGAACTGGTCATTCAGAAACTTCTCAACATTGCGGTCTATGCATCCTGCTACACAGAAGCTTATTTGCATTAGCCCTCTGCGCTCCCTTATTTTTAGTACTCAGTAAATTGTCTTTAAGCAGTATCTTTGTCGCCAAAGCATTTATAGTACGATACACATCTCCATCCCCCCCACGGGCTCCACCCGTATTCGCACAATAAGTCCCTGGAGTCGTCAATAAAAAAGTTACACACCATTCGTGTATCTATGCGACTCCAATCCCCTGAACCACCGATCTAGCTCACCGAACACTAATACTGTGTTCAACTGTATCTATTGCTAGTGGTTCTACATATGTTGCGAATTACACTTATTACAAATCTATATTTTGGAGTCTTATATCATGAAAACTAAAGGTTTTACACTTATCGAATTATTGGTCGTTATCGCCATCATCGGCATCTTAGCGGCTATACTATTACCCGCCTTATCCCGAGCACGTGAAGCAGCGCGCCGAGCCAGTTGCCAAAACAACCTCAAGCAACTTGGACTGGCCTTGAAAATGTATGCCAACGAATCCAATGGTCAACTATACCCTCGCATGCAAGTCATGAACTGCGACGATGAAGCCAATGCATGGAATGCTATTTTTGAAGGAGCAGCCATGTATCCCGAATACTTGGCAGACTTAGATGTATTGGTTTGCCCAAGTAGTCCAGGAGGCGAAACTGCACTTGCAATGTTTGACGAAGGTGATACTGTAAGTGAAGTATGGGAAAATGTTCCAGGATTCAGCTTCAACGGTACCGTTGAACATTGCGAATTCTACACCGAACCCTATTATTACTATGGTTATGCCCTTACCGATCAAATGTTCAAGGTCGATGCTGATTTCGAAGAGTTTGAACATGCTTTAGAAGAATATGCTGAAGTATTCGAAGATTTCGAGTTGATTGCAGACCCTGTACAGCGTGCAGCCGATGCGCGTGCGTGGGTGGAACAAGACTGGGAATTTGAAGATCACCTTGGACCTGTTCTCGTGGGTGGATACGAAGCAGCCTTACGTTTGCGCGAAGGTATCGAGCGCTTCTTCATCACGGATATCAACAATCCTGCTGGTAGTGCGCAAGCACAATCCAATATTGTTATGATGCATGATGGTATATCCGATGAACCGACTCACTTTAATCACATTCCTGGTGGTTCCAATGTGCTCTACTTAGATGGGCACGTCGAATTCATCAAGTATCAAGGTGCAGACGGTGAATTCCCAGTGAATGAGGCTGGACTGCTATTGCACGAAGGCGGCGGTAGCCACGCTCACCCCTAATTAATAAGCTAACTTACTCCTACGGGTCCGGATGGCGCATAGCTATCTGGGCCCGTTATTATTAGTACGATGAATTATATTCGTCCCACAATCGTTGCAACATCTCCACCGTTGGTTTCACTCCTTCATCTAAAGCTTCCGACCACGACAATATCCGTTTCGGCACCATAAACCCTGGAAGATCGTTTCGCAAACGACTTTTAAGACTCTCCACATCAATTGATTCATCCATCCGCACAAAGGCCACTGGGCGATGCCCAAACTCCTCATCCGCCACCGGAAAGACTATCGCTTGCACAACCCCATCTTGAGCAGTCAATGCACGTTCAATCGTTGCAGGCTGAATATTCTCTCCCCCACTGTTAAACATCCGGTCATTTCTCCCGACAACATACAAATGACCATGTGCATCGAAATACCCAGTATCGCCTGTAGAAAAATACCCCTCATTATCCAAGGGTAACTCAAGCGCATCCCCGGTCAAATATCCCTGAAACAAACACGGACCGGAAACCTGAATCTCCCCCGCCAGGCTCAAACGGATACTAGTGTCAATCAAAGGCTTCCCAGAGGTAGACAACTCTTCAATTGTCGCACCCATTTGGGTACAGGTAATTTGAGTGCTCATTTCAGTCATCCCATAACTCGTAAACAACGGAATTTTTTCATCCACCGCATTTCGAATTAAGTGCGACGATATAGCACTTCCCCCCATCAGTATAGTCTTCATATGTGACAGTCGATTCGTCAACACTTTATCCCTCAACAATCGATACAATTGAGTCGAAACCAGTGAAATATGAGTAGGCTTTAAATCCATTATAGCCGCATCCAACGATTGACCATCCGGCAACACAATCGTGGCGCCAACTTCCAAGCATCGAAAAAGTACCCCCAAGCCTCCAACATGGTACAACGGTAAGGACAACAACCAGCGATCCCCTCGCTCCAATCGAATATTTTGATTGGATAACTGCGCACTAGCACGATGGTTGGCCAAAGAATGCACCACAGCCTTGGGTGCCCCAGAACTCCCGGAAGTAAATACCACGGTAGCCCATCGATGGTCCGTTAATATATGACTCGCTTCGATGGATTGTGTGTTGTGTCCGCGCGCCAATACATCCTGCAACAAGACTGCATTAATTCGCCCAATCGCTTCGGACACTGCTGTCTCAGGCCATCGTGTATTCATTGGGCACACCACGACGCCACGCTCTATCAGAGCGATCAGCGTAATGATGTAATCGATTGAAGAAGTTTCATAGAGCGCGATACGATGCCCGGCTCCAATACCCGACTGCCGAAGCACTTCGATTTTTTCTACGACGAGCGTATCCAACTCAGCATAGCTCAGCATCGCATCGGACTTCACAATGGCGATATCGTCTGGATGTCCGCCGTGCCAACTCATAAGACCCAGCCAATAGAGAAGAGTAATGTAAAGATGAGCAGGTACTTACCGGTTGCCGCTAGAGTGCTGTTTAATGAAGGACCATCGGTTTTAGTGCATACAGTGCGAAAGGCAGGGATGGCGATCAGAAAGGTTAAAGCTCCCAGCAAGGCTATATAATGCCCTTGGGTGTATAGGCATAACCCCAAGGGAATGAGTACCGTTGCCAACAGCATTGAGCCGATATACTCGGCCTTGGCAAAACCGGGACCGAATCGAACAGGCAACGTTTTTTTACCGGACTTGGCATCACCTTCGATATCTCGCAAATTATTCACCGTCAAAATGGCCACAGAGAACAATCCCGGTGCAAGCCCGGCAATCACCACTTCCGGCGGCACAGCATAGCTTTGTAAATAGTACGTTCCAGCGACAGCAACAGGCCCGAAAAAGACCAAGGCGAATACATCCCCCAGCCCGTTATACGCCAATGGATATGGCCCCCCCGTATAAGCAATACCCGATAAAATCGACACTATCCCAATCACCAGAAACGGTATACCCCCACGATATAAGATATAAGCGCCCGGAACCCATACCAGCACCATCACCAACATCATTGCACGCTTCATAGTCCTAGCCGATATCAAACCAGACGCAACAGCACGTGGAGGACCTTTGCGATCTTCGTCGTCAGTACCCTTGATACCGTCATAATAGTCGTTGGCAAAATTAGTGCCAATTTGAATCAACAAGGCTCCGAACAAAGCCGCGAGTGCTGAAGGTACATGCAAGGCTTCATCAGCCATAGCCATCGCTGTACCCATGATCACTGGACAGATCCCTGCCCACAGGGTCTTCAAGCGCATGGCCAATATCCAGTTTTTTAACATAAGTACAATGTATTCCTTACTCGGGATATTGCCAAAAATAGCCTTTATTATTTTCGATATCAATCACCATCAAAAATGTACCATTAGAAAAGAAGTGTTCCATATTAACTTCAGCCAAGGACCACTCAAAATAGGAATCATGGGGAAATCTATTTGGGTCTCTGTACGAAAGAACTGGCTCAATTCGCTCCCAATCAGATTCGACTCTTAGCAAATCGATTTCATTGAAACTAAACTTCCCCCACCCTTCATTCGAATCCAGGTTATGGCGCTCCTGAATATTGACCGCTTCTTCAGGAAGATACTCTGGAATCCATCCTCGCACAATGGGGCTATATTCAAACTTCCTGTCTGCACGAACCGCATCCATATCATCATAGTGTGCGTCCAGAACACCACTGTTCACCGAAAAACCACAACCCACAAGTATGCAAGTTACATACATCACGTAGAATGCACGAATGTTTGTCATGACTTTAGCTCAATTTTAATTGGATGAACCTCTACGGCAAGCGCGGGAACTTAGAAAAATCAGGCTTCCGTTTTTCGTTATACGCATTTCGGCCTTCTTGGCCCTCTTCACTCATATAGAACAGCAAGGTAGCATCCCCACCGAGTTGTTGCAAGCCCGCACCGCCGTCTTCATCAGCATTCATGGAGGCTTTAATGCAACGCAAGGCAATCGGCGAGAGGGCATTCATTTCACGACACCATTGCACTGTTTCTTCTTCTAATTTATCCAGGGGAACAATGGTATTGACCATCCCCATAGCATCGGCTTTCTCCGCATCGTATTGACGGCAAAGGAACCAAATCTCACGCGCTTTCTTTTGTCCCACTATGCGCGCTAGATGGCTTGAACCATAGCCAGCATCAAATGAACCGACACGGGGGCCAGTTTGGCCGAAGATAGCGTTTTCTGCAGCGATAGTCAAATCGCATACGAGGTGCAAGATGTGTCCGCCGCCAATGGCATATCCGGCAACCATCGCCACTACCGGTTTAGGACACGCACGGATTTCGCGTTGAAAGTCAAGAACGTTTAAACGTGGAGGGCCGGATTCCGCTTGGTAACCTGCGTCTTTACGCACACCTTGGTCACCGCCGGAACAAAAGGCTAAGTCGCCTGCCCCAGTTAATATGATGGAGCCGATTTCGGTATCCATACGGGCATCGTCTAATGCATTGCGCATCTCATCTACAGTTACCGGAGTAAATGCATTGCGTTTTTCAGGACGATTGATCGTGATTTTCGCGATTCCTTCGGCCTTATGATATAAAATTTCGCTGTACTCGCCTGCTACTTCCCACGTTATAGTTGACACGATTTCCTTCTCCATGCATGTTCATTTGGTTGAATAATAAGGCCCTATTAAACCATATTTTGACCAAATGTTACGACTTTTAGCTAGAACGAGCGATTTAAGGCTTTTGTTGAAGTAGTGACGCGAGAATCTTTTTTTCATGCTGTTCCAGTAAACGCCCTTGAACCGGCAACGCGAATGCATAGGCAATCGAAGTCAGAATCACACAAAGTAAGGATACGATAATTCCCATTGAAGGGCCATTATATTGTGTGAAGTTGATCATAAATGAATCCAGGGCCAAGTGAATCATTGTGGGTATATAAAGCAATGCTAAGGTGAACATCATCACAAAGCTCACCACCATCATCATCATGGCTGTGCCGAAGCCTATATTTTTCTTATTTTGCGGATCAATGCGGAATGGGAAATAGATCGAAACAAAATTTCCAAGCATACTGAACACGAGAGACACATATATTAATTGCATTAAGGCAATAAATAAAGATTGTACGCTAACTGGCATAAAAATCATGCACAGGAGCAAAAGACCTGTTACTATCCCGCCAACAATCATAAACACCGCGATATTGATTCCCAACAGATATCGACTTCGCGCACCGGGCAGCAATACAAAGGCTCGGAACATACCGATATCTATGCCAAAATATGCTTGATACAATGCCATCCCTGAGAAAAAGGGCATCATCACGACCATGTACATGATGGTATCACCTGTGAGAAAGGTTAAGAAACCAGTATCAGAACCAATTAACTGGCGTGAAGGCAGAATTAAAAAGATTCCAAAAAAGATGGGCATTATTAATATATTCCAAATCATAGTGTGACGCATTTGGGCGAGAAGAAAACTACTGGCGACTACTGACGTTGACTCACTGACTAAGGGTAGTTTCCATTCCATAATACGCTGGGCCATAGTTTTCTTTTGGGGACCGGCTCGCTTAGATCGAAGACCTCCACTATGATTTCCACCAGCAACGTAGTGTTTGTATGTCGACCGATAGCCATAATACAAACCAGCAAAACTCACTAGTCCCAAGCCAACTAAGCACAACAAAGCCAATCCAATCTGACCATCCGCTAAAGCTGAGATGCCTATTGCCATCCATCCGATGGGTATAAATGCATTCACGCTGAACGCATAAAATTGCACTTCTGCCAACAGTGCATCCTCTCGTGCTTGATCGGACGCTTTAAGAGCTTTTTCATATGCCAATACCGCCTCGGCATCTTCTATCTCAATATCCAACGCTTCAATACCTGCTGGCATCACAAAGTTTAACTTATCTGTATCACTAAGAGCAGCAGGAAGTATGTAAATCCCCATACCGGGAATAACCGTCATCATCGAAATGGCCATCATGGCCATACGGCGTTTCCGTTTGGTCTGAAAGGCCTGCATAAACCAACCTTGCAAAAAGTAACTCCATGCGGACACGAATAAATACAACACCATACTAATGGGAATCCCCAGTAACATGATTGGCCCTAATTGAACTGTCATTCCGATACACAACCCGCACAAACCCAAAGCAAAGAATGGACTTCCCATACTAAACATAGACATAAAGAAGTTAAGAAGATAAACCGTTTTTAATGGAATTGGTAAATACAACAATCGCTTGAAATCGATGGGCTCTTCCCGTTGAATTTCCACCATGAGCCCAATCATTCGAAAGAGTAAAAAATAGAATAAGATCGCATCAAGTACTAATAGTATGATGATTGCACTTTTAACTTCTTCAATCGTTTTAGCTAATGCAATACCGCCAAAGTACCCGCCTGTTCCAAGACCTAAAGCTGCCCCCAATACACACAAAGTTGCTACAATTCGCAATCCCGTTCCTATACGATTTGATTTGGAACGGGCAAAGGTATTTTGAAACATCTTCCATCGCAGCGTGATTATTATCCACATCTGCTTTAGCATTCAGTGGTCTCGCTTAACCAGGACAACCCACCTTCATTTTCTTCGGGGTTACCTACAGCATCAATAAATGCGCTTTCCAAAGAACCTTCTTTAGTTAAATCCGCAATGGGACTTTGGGTAATAAGCGCCCCTTCATGAATGATTCCCACATGCGTACACAAGCGCTCTACAATATCCAATATATGTGATGTCAGGAATACCGTTGAATCCCGCTGAATAAACACATCGAGTACTTTACGCAAAGTGCGCGCGGCAATTGCATCCATTCCTTCAAAGGGCTCATCCAAAAATAATAATTCTGGGTCATGAATCAATGCAGCGGCCACAGCCAATTTTTTTCGCATCCCATTGGAGAATTCGAGAATGAGGGTTTTTGGATTTTCGTGTAACTCCATCAAGTGCAGCAGCTCTTCACGACGGTCCCCAATCACCTTTTTGTCCATTCCATACATGCGCCCAATAAAAGTCAAATATTCATGTGCAGTCAGGTTTTCAAATACACATAAATCTTCAGGCACCACACCAATCCGCTTTTTAATGGCGATACCGTCTGTTGCGAGGTCCTGCCCAAATATATGCACAGACCCACCGCTGGAAGCTAATAGGCCAGTCAACATCTTGATGGTGGTTGATTTCCCTGCACCATTGGGACCCAGGAAGCCATAGAAGCAGCCTCGCTCCACTTGTAAATTCAATTGATTCACAGCCCAAAATCCATTAAATTCACGGCTTAGGTCTTTGGTCTCAATACAGTAATCCATTCCACTCCTCCATCTATTGATCGTATTAAGACTAGTCTAGATTCAGCTTAGGATACAAGTAATATTGTGTATTTATTCATGAGAATGGTCAAGGCATGCAATTCGCCCTAAGTAGATGTTATGGTTAAGGTTTAACACACGTATCTTAGAGAAATTTTATGCTAAAACCACTGACTATACAAAGCATAACGGGCTTGTTGCTTTTACTCCTGTTGCCGGGATGTTTTACTCGTCCTCAATCCAATACCCGCCTTGATCTTTTCACCCCAAACGCGGGGTATCGATATGAAAACCTTGAACCCGGCCCAAATAATTCAGATGAGCTCATTGTCATACTTACATTTTCGGGTGGCGGAACCCGTGCAGCAGCCTTGTCGTATGGCATTCTTGAAAAATTGCGGGACACGACTATCACCTTGAATGGGCAAGAGCGGAGTTTACTTGATGAAGTGGATATTATTTCTTCCGTTTCAGGTGGTAGTCTTCCATCAGCAACCTATGGCCTTTATGGAGATGATATATTTTCATTTTTCCCAGAGGAAGTCTTGTATCAAAATATACAAAGTGGATTAATTCGCTCATTTTTTAATGTACGCAACTATCCGCGGTTGGCATCGCCTTTTTTTGGGCGATCGGATATGCTTGCTGAAGACTTTGAGCGATTTACCAGAGGGAAAACGTATGCTGACTTATTAAAGCGCGGCACACGCCCCTATATACTGATAAACACGACCGATTTATCTCAAGGAAATCAGTTCTCTTTTACCCAAGACCACTTCGATTACTTATATTCTGATTTATCGACATATCCTGTATCCCGAGCCATTGCAGCATCGGCTGCGGTACCGGGAGTCCTGTCCACCATGTCTCTCAAAAATTATGAACAAGGCGAGGATTATATACGACCGGAGTGGATATCACTAGCCTTAAACCAACGTAATCAAGGTTCACCTATTCATACACTAGCCAGCGACACGAATACTTACTTAAATCCAAAGCACCAATATTTACACTTAGTGGATGGAGGATTGAGCGACAACTTGGGACTACTCCCGGTAATTCGTAGTGCTCTGGACGCACCAAGTCCACTTCCCAGTCGTGAATACCTTGCGCAACAGGGCACGAAGCAAGTCGTTGTTATCACGGTGAATGCAATTACCAAACTCACCAATGATTTCAATATACGCGAATCACTATCCAGCTTATTCGCCATTGTAGGTATTGTAGCAACCACTCCGATGGATGATTTCACCGATGCACAAATTGCTTATATGCACCTGCTTGAGGATCATATGGATAGCGAACAAGCACACCGGAAGGAATTAAAGGCGCTGATACAGAAGAATAACTTAGATGCAACACTTCCACCTTCCATCCTCGATTCCATTGAGTATGATTTTATTGAAGTTTCGCTAAACCAAGTCGAGGACTATGCTGAGCGGAAGTTTTTGCAAAGCTTACCAACCAGTTTTGTGTTATCGGTTGACGAAGTGGATCGTCTACGAAATGCAGCGAGTGAATTGCTCGATCAAAACGAAGATTTCCAAAGCCTTATCAAGAAACTTGAATGATGTAGACTATTTAGTAGCGCCCATTTGCTTGAGGCTGATTTTACCTTCATATTCAAAGAGCTTTATTAGTGCATCGTTCATCATTTCTTCACCTGCACCTACTTCTACCCATGACACCTCTGGGTCGGCGCCATATCCACCTTCGGCCACACCTTCGACTGTAGGGAAATACATATGGTGACCATTGCAATAGCCAAAGAATAACGTTTTCTTGGCTTCCGAGCGTTCCTTCAAACGATTGGCATGTTGACAGAAGAATTCCCCTGAGCCCCCTACCATCGCCAATTCATTGTTTAAGTATGCCACCGTTAATCTGGGCTTAACGGTATTGCCTTTCATCTCAGGCACCATTGATTGTGCGAGCTCTGGGAAAAAGGCCATGCCAAACATGCCCACGAGCATTGGGTTTTCAAAATTTACACGCGACTCGAATTCATAGGTAGTATCTTGTCCAACTACAGATGGGTTCTCAGGGCGCGTAGTTTTAGTGTCTTTGGCAATCTTAATCACTGCGGCGCCTAGGCGCTGACCAAAATGTTCCATACGCCAGTCATTGCTAATCATACTTTTTTGATACTTGATGGCATCCTCTTCACTCAACTTCATTGCTTCCATCAAAAACGCGCGCTTCTTTTTCGATAGCTTTTTTTCATCCAACGACTCATGGTCACTCGGAATGAGATCTTCCGCATTGGTCTTAACCGACAGATCACCGGCGGAACCCTGCATAAACATGCAGTTCGTATTTAATGCCCCCTCAACCGTATTCATCATTGCACCCGGAAATTCTGCCGAAAAACGCAAATCGGCAGGGGACAGCATAGTCGGATGTGCAGAAAAATTCACCAACACGGCGATAGGCTTTCCATCCATATCGTCAAAACGAACGACGGACAATTCTGTATCACGGGGTTTAATTTCTTTCTTAGAATGACGATTACGGTTCATATCGACATGCTCACCACCCCAGCCAATCTTTGCATCTTGTAAATTACCCGCAGCTTCAATGATTACTGCGATTAGCTTGGCTTCAAGTTCTGCACGATAGGCTACTGCATCGTCAAACGTACCTTGTCCGCGCTTGGGGTGATCGGACAACTCCATTACAGGACCATGATGAGTATGGGAGCCACTCATCATCAGTACAGATACCCCAGCCTTATCGGCAATGGCTTTTTTAATTCGACCAAATTCTGGATCCCCCGGCGCACGCCCTAAATCCAATCCCACCAACGCCATTTTTTGCTCACCCGCTTGAATAACCACTACTTTGGCATATAAAGGATCGCGAGTGCCTTCAGACAACAGTGCATGACGATCGCCATACCCCCACATTGGAACAGGTTTTGTCGGTGTCACATCCACTTTAGCAAAGCCAACTTTGAACACATCCTCTGCGGTAGCAGTTGGCAGAACAACAGTGGACAGGGTACAGATAATGAGTACTATAAAACGCATGGTTTTCCTCCGGTATTTACACTAAAAAGGCGAAGCTACTGTACCATAACAGCGCTTCGCCGTGAAAAATTCTTTCTATTGAACTTTATTCTCCTAATCGAACTGTGCCGCCCTCAGCCAACAATGTCATTGCCTTGTTGATATTTTGGGTCTCAACAGTCGTTCCTGCTTGAATATGAATCGTGCCATTTACACTTACATCAAAAAGACCTTCTCCAAAAGTATTCCAAGGGTTTTCCCTAGAACCATTTTCTGTACCACCAGTAGAAAAATCGACCCATATATCATCACTATTGGGATCAAAGCCTTCAAGGAATTCCTCAAGATTGTCGAATTCGTCACCATCTTCATTAGCGCCAGGATCATGAACACCATTCGTACTTTCCCATGAATCGCCTAAGTCATCTTGGTCAAGATCTTCGGCATACGTTAACGCAGATAGAAAATACCCAATAATCGGATCGGCGGTATCAGATGCCCATTCACCACCAGCAGCCAATTCACCACTGGCCTCCAAAGAGAATGATACGTCGATAATTTTGCCCAATTGCATTATATTCTCTTCTGTGTAAAATTCTTTCATAAAGCCCCGGAAAGGCGCTTTTATTTCAATCTCATCTCCTGATACTGATTTAGCGACTTCCACAATTACACCATGATAAGCGGCTCCCTTATCTTCCACCCACGTAATGGATGCATCCACATGCGTTCCGTCCGCGTAATCTTCATCAATCGTTATATCACCTGTATTTGGATCATCCCACCAAACCCATTGTGTGTAGTACTTATATGTACCTACCCGAATATCGATTAGTCCCATTTCTTGATCAAGAAAGGCAGCCGTTTTTTCGCTATCGTTCATACACCCATGTTGCAAGTAGTGCCCAGTGTTGTAAACGCCATCATAATACTCAACTTCAAAATTTATGTCGTAACCCGATGTCGTGGGAAAATACCCCCCCTGATGCAATTCATATCCTGTGGCGTCATCATTATCAACATCAATGGTTACAATTGCATAGTATCTACCGGCTTTGGGTGGATCTGCTTGGGTTAACCCTATTTCACCAGTTGCCTTAAAATAAGCATACATATTGCCTTCATCATGCGTGAGCTTAAATTCGAGTAAATCAACATCGTCATGGTCAACATGAGCCGGTTGACCATACTGTTCTGGATCATAATCATCATTCACATCATCTATTTCGGCTACAAGATGGTGATCGGTATCATGCTCATCATTGGCGGGGTCATAGTAGGTAGGCACATTGGCCCAATCTGTAAACGTTCCGTCGATCGCAATTGCATGTTGTGGCTCCGCAATCGTTTGTGTGCACATGAACGTTGAAACCATAAATCCTGTGACGAATACATAATGCATGGAACACTTCACGAAAACTTCTCCAGAATATTAATGAGTAATTAATGTCCAACTGTTAAATTAGTATACAAACGGGCAAACACCATTTCCACACTCTTTCGTAAATCACTACATCTAAATACTTTACAAAAAAGAAAAGATGGTACAGTTTTATGGTTTTGCGTTGATTGCC
>CALLLL010000034.1 GCA_938082445.1 uncultured bacterium | reverse complement strand
AAAAAATCTATATGTGGTTTATTTTACGAGAATTACGAAGGGGTGGAATCGTCTTCAAACCAGGCAAATTCATCCCGTAACCGAGCAACATCGCCCACAATGATAATGCTGGGGGAGGCAATGTGCTCTTGTGCACATATTGAAGCGATTGTAGCCAATGTTCCCGATACAGTGCGCTGGTGTTCATAGGTAGCCCATTGCACAACAGCTACGGGCGAATCGCTACTACGGCCTGCTGCGAGGAGTTTTTCGACCATCTCGTCCATGGTTTTCATCCCCATATAAATTACCAAGGTGCCTTCAGTCACCAAAGTGCCTAGAGATCGAGAGTCCATAGCCTCCCGACCGGTGATGAATGTTACCGTTGAAGACATATGTCTATGGGTGACTGGAATACCAGCGTAGGCGGAACCTGCAATACCGGCAGTGACTCCAGGAACAATCTCATAAGGTATACCCGCTGCATTAAGCGCCGTCATTTCTTCGCCAACTCGTCCGAATACACAAGGATCTCCGCCTTTGAGTCGTACGACTTTGCGCCCGAGTTGGGCCTGCTCCACGAGTAAATGATTGATATCATCCTGTATCAGGGCATGGTTTCCAGCACGTTTGCCTGCATAAAATAATTCGGCCTGTGGCGCCCATTGGAGGATGGCTTCATTCACAAGGCTATCGTAAATTACAGCTTCAGCCTGTTCAAGTAGTTCTTTCCCGCGCACTGTGATCAAGCCCGGATCACCGGGGCCTGCGCCGACTAAATATACTTTACCTGAAGCATCGCTACTCATGGCTTAATCCTCGTAGCCATGGGGATGCGACTGCATAAAGTGCCAGGCATCTTCGACGATGGTACGAATGTCCCCTTTTTTTGGGGTCCAACCAAGCACCCGTTGGGCTTTTTCAGAGGAGGCAACGAGCTTATCGGCATCACCAGACCGACGATCGTGGTGTTCAACCGTAAAATCTTTACCTGTAACCGCTTTAACTGTTTCA
This sequence comes from uncultured bacterium, assembly GCA_938082445.1. Lineage (GTDB taxonomy): Bacteria > Hydrogenedentota > Hydrogenedentia > Hydrogenedentales > DTSJ01. Next base: position 48,527 of record CALLLL010000034.1, on the reverse strand, counting down.
ATGACCTCAAGGACTGAGTTGCCAATTGAATTGCCCAAATTTACCGTGATGGATTCATTTCCGGATCGCAGGTATTCCATAGCTTTAATGTGGGCATCGGCCAAATCCTCAACATGGATATAGTCACGCACACAGGTGCCATCGGGCGTGTCATAATCATCGCCGAAGACCATAATCTTTTCACGTTTGCCAGAAGCAGCGAACAGTATATTGGGAATAAGGTGCGATTCAGGATCGTGGGCTTCGCCGTGTGCTTGTGTAGCACCGCAGGCATTAAAATAGCGTAGGATGACATGATTTAATCCATAGGCTTTACCGTGCCACTCGAGCATTTCTTCAACCATACGCTTGGACAATCCATAGGGGTTTATGGGGCCTATTGCAGCGTCTTCTGTAATGGGAACTTCATCGGGCATACCGTATACCGCCGCCGTAGAGCTGAATATAAATTGATTTACTCCTGCATCGTGCATGGCTTTGAGTACGGATTGCGCGCCCATAACATTGTTTTCAAAATATTTTATGGGATTTTTTACCGATTCTCCCACTTCAATATACGCAGCAAAGTGCATAACGGTATCGACTTGATGAGACTGCATGGCATCAATCAACTTGGCTGTATCATGTATATTCCCTTCAACCAAGGCCGCTTCTTGGGACAAAGCCCCGCGGTTTCCAGTTGAAAAGTTGTCGTATACCACCACAGATTCACCCGCAGCGAGTAAACGCTCTACGGCAACACTGCCAATATAACCTGCTCCACCAACCACCATTACGGACATCTTGTATCTCCTGCATGCACACCCATAGGGCATGCCAATTGAACTCTTTGTACGAGCCATGAGCATACGTGATCAATTTATCTTGATGCAATACTAGTCTTCTTTAAAGACTTATGATATCGTCAAGTCTATGGACTTATTAGTAAAATTTGGAGAGATTGTATGAATGTATTCAAAGCACAGATTGTTGGATGGATATTGGCGATACTCTTGATACCGCAATCCATTGCTACAGCCCAGGACTATTCCATTGAGGTTGAAACCATCAGCTCCGGCTATGATGGAAAAATGTGTTGGGTACACCCCCGTGCGGGAACAATTCCGGGCGAGAACCCCATCGTTGTACTGACCATGCAAAAACTATTGTTGAGTGGTTCGGATATTTTTTATGCACTCAACGAAATGCGTACGGACGATTTGGGAAAAACATGGTCTGGCCCAAAAGAACATAAAAATCTTGGCCGACGCCCTTTGGATAATGGCGGCACTTCAGTGGTGTGTGATTTCACACCTATGTGGCATGAAGCGAGTGGGAAACTGCTGGGAACAGGTCATAGTGCAATGTATAACAAAGACAATAAGCTGGTGCATAACCGTCCACGCGAAACGGCTTATGCTGTGTATGACCAAGAGAAGAAAACATGGAGCACTTGGAAAGGCATGAAAATGCCGGACCTTCCAATATTTTACAACTCAGGCGCCGGGTGTACACAGCGCGTGGATTTGCCCAATGGCGATATCTTATTGCCCATATATTGCAAAGCCAAAGAAGGGGGGCCCGCTTATAGTTCTACAGTGCTGCGTTGTCGTTTTGATGGAGAAACCCTGACCTATGTTGAACATGGAAATATGATGTCGGTCGATGTGCAACGTGGTTTTCCGGAGCCATCGCTCGCCCAAATTGGCAATCGGTTTTTCCTGACTTTACGCAACGATGTTGCGGGTTATGTCACCAGCGGCCTAAGGGGACTTCAATACGATACTCCCAAGAAATGGACCTTCGATGATGGGCAAGAATTGGGCAGTTATAATACTCAACAACATTGGGTAACTCATGGCGACACTTTGTATCTTGTTTACACCCGTAGAGGGGCTGAAAATGACCATGTCTTCCGTCACCGTGGACCTTTATTTATTGCAGAAGTCGATAAAGAAAAATTGCATGGCATTCGCAGTACAGAGAAAGTCTTGGTTGCCGAACGTGGTGCACGCTTAGGTAATTTTGCGGTGACAAAAGTTTCAGAAAATGAAACATGGGTGACCGTTGCAGAATGGATGCAACGTAAAGGCCCTGATTATATTATCCCTGTGGACAATGAGCGTGGCGCAGACAATAGTGTTTATGTGGCGCGTATTCGCTGGGAAAAATAACTCCTGTTACTATAGGTCTAACGATTTAAAGGAAATGATTATGGTAAACCGTTGCTTAGTTTCTATGCTCCTTACAGTGCTCATTAGCACATCCAGTTTTGCAGCGCCCCCCAATGTCGTCATTGTACTTACAGATGACCAAGGCTGGGGTGATTTAAGCGTTCATGGAAACACCAACATATCAACTCCACGAATCGATTCATTGGCTACTGACGGTGCCATTTTCAGTCGTTTTTATGTACAGCCCGTATGTGCTCCCACGCGCGCAGAAATGCTGACGGGACGCTATCACCCTCGCACCGGTGTACGCGGCGTATCGCGTGGCCAAGAACGCATGAATACAGACGAATTCACCATGGCGCAAATGCTGCAACAAGCGGGGTATGCAACGGGTGCCTTCGGAAAATGGCACAATGGATCACAGCCTCCTTACCACCCCAATTCACGCGGGTTTGAAGAATATTATGGATTCACTTCGGGGCACTGGGGAAACTATTTTGATCCGATGCTGGAACACAATGGTGAGATTGTACGCGGCAAAGGATTTATCATTGATGATCTCACCAATAAAGCTTTGGACTTTATTGAGGACAATAAAGACAAACCATTTTTATGTTACTTGGCTTATTGTACTCCGCATTCACCTTTCCAAGTACCCGATAAATTTTACAAAAAATTTGACGGCGCAGACATGGGCATGCGCCACCGTGAGGGAGATGAATTAGAGGAAATTGAAAAGACGCGAGCTGCTTTGGCGATGTGTGAAAACATCGACTGGAATGTTGGCCGAGTGCTGGATAAGTTGGATAAACTTAATTTAGCCGATAACACCATTGTTATTTATTTCAGTGATAATGGACCCAATAGCTTTCGTTGGAACAAAGACATGCGTGGACGAAAAGGTACAACCGATGAGGGTGGGGTACGTGTACCTTTTATGTTGCGTTGGCCCAATGGCGGTGTTAAACCCGGAACACGCATCGACAATATTGCTGGAGCCATAGACTTATTGCCCACCTTAGCCGAGTTCACCGACACAACACCTCTGGGCGATAAACCCATTGATGGTCAAAGCCTGGCGGGTGTATTGCGCGGGAAAAATGAAACTTGGCCTGAGCGCATGATTTATTCCATACGCATGAGTAAGACCGTAAGTGTACGCAATGAGCAGTTCATGATGGACGAAAAAGGCAAGCTCTATGATCTGAGCACTGATCCCGGTCAACGCACAGCCGTCAATGATCAACAACCGAAAATTACCGCTGAATTTAATGCTGCTATTCAAAAAGCTAAGGATGAAATCTTACTTAAAGATGGACGCGCGGATGATCGTCCTTTTTTAATCGGCGGTAGCGAAGAATTTAATCTCACGCATATTCCGGTGCGCGATGGGCTATCTGAAGGCACTATCAAACGCAGCGGTCGCGCACCGAATTGTTCATACTTCACCAATTGGACCAGCAAAGACGACCGCATGACTTGGAATGTATCGGTGGAACAGGAAGGGCTGTATGAAGTGACTGCTTTGTATACCTGCCCGCCGGAAGATGTCGGCGCGCTGGTTGAATTGTCACTGAACGATACCCGTTTGGTCGCGAAAGTCTCCGAAGCGCATAATCCGCCTGTGTTTGGGGCGGAAGATGACCGAGTGCAACGCGGATCGGAGTCCTATGTAAAGTATTTTAAGCCCATGAAACTGGGTACGATGAAACTGGGCAAGGAAAAGGGCTTACTCACCTTACGGGCACTGGAAATTCCCGGTGATACCGCTATGGAAGTGCGCTTGTTGCTATTTCGACGTCTAAGTTAGGCCCAAACACAGCCAATGTTTAGCAAAAGTCACTCTTTCTGTGCGGAAGAGTGACTTTTTCTATGTTGTGTGAAATTTAACCTCCCGTGTGCGTTTTTTTGCTTAGAATCCCCCCTGTTTGCTGGATTTTTCCTTGAATAGCATGCCTGTTAACTGTCAGAATACTTCTTTTACTATGGCGTACTATATATAAGGGACAGTCACATGAAAATCGGTATGAACCTTTTGCTGTGGACCGCAGCGGCGACAGAAGAACATTTTGGTCTATTGGAAGATATCAAAGGGTGGGGGTTTGACGGTGTTGAATTGCCGATGTTTGACCCTGCCGGTTCTCCTTGGGCCGCATTAAAGTCCCATTTAGATGGTATGGGCATGGGATCAACCGTTGTCGGCTGTTTGCCAGAAGATACATCCATGATTTTAGACGATGCTGCACAAAACCAAGCGGCTATCGATTACTTAAAAGCGTGTGTGGATGCCAGCGTGGAATTGGGTGCTGAAACCTTGGCTGGCCCTATTTTTCATCCCGTGGGTGGCTTGATTGGACGTGGACCCAACGATGATGAGCGCAAACGCTATGTTGAAAATATTTTGCAAGTGGCGGATCACGCTGAAGGTACAGGCGTAAAATTATCCATTGAACCCCTCAATCGCTTTGAAACGTTCTTCTTAAACTGCCAAGAACAAGCTGCTTCATTGTGCGATATGATTGATCGCCCCAATGTAGGTGTTTTATATGATACCTTCCACTGCAACATTGAAGAAAAATCGGTGGCTGGCGCTATCCGCACTGGTGGCAAGCACATCAACCATGTTCATATTTCTGCGAATGACCGCTCAACACCGGGTGAAGATTTGGTGCGTTGGGAAGAAAACTTTGCGACCTTAAAAGAAATCGGGTATGACGGCTGGTTGACTATTGAAGCCTTTGGTGCATGGTTGCCTGAAATTGCAGGTGCGACGTGCATCTGGCGCAAAATGGCTCCGAGTGAAGAGCACCTCGCCACGAACGGCCTTAAATTCATCAAAGAAAACTGGGGTTAATCACCTTTTGGGACATTAAATCGTCCACCGCACCCGCGGTGGATTGAACGTTTAACAAGGAGTACGTACTGTGAATACCGTTACCGGCGATGCTGTCGCCGCCAAAGCTAAAGCCGCCCTCGAAGCAGGTGAGGGCATCCTGCGTTTATCCCCAACATGGGTACCACGCTCATTCTTACAACCGGGTCGTCGCATCAAATTACATCCGGATGATTACTATGCTTACGGTAAACACCGTGGCGGGATTGATGAGCGTTGGTTCGGATCTACGACCGAAGCAGCCAACGACAACCGCGAAGATGACGAAGGCCTAAGCTATGTTGTCCATGAAGGCGAACGCTTCACTTTGAAAGATGCGGTGGATGCGCTCGGTGGTGAGATCATCGGTGATCCCATCTGGGACAAGTACAAGAAATGGCCTGTGTACTCGAAGTTCTTCGACAACATGGGTCCTATCCCTCACCACATGCACCAAAACGCTGAGCAAGCCGCATTGGTGGGTCAAGAAGGAAAACCTGAATCCTACTACTTCCCCCCACAGTTAAATGCTATTGGCAATAACTTTCCTTACACCTTCATGGGCTTTGAGCCGGGCACGACCCGCGATCAAGTCGTCGCGTGTATCGAAAATTGGAACTCCGGGGACAACGGCATTTTGGATCTCTCCAAGGCCTACCGTCTTAAACCCGGAACCGGTTGGTTAATTCCACCGTGTATCCTTCACGCGCCGGGTTCATTGGTAACGTATGAACCGCAGTGGGGCAGTGATGTATTCGGTATGTACCAATCACTCGTAGAAGGCCGCGACGTGCCTTGGGAACTCTTGGTCAAGGACATGCCTGAAGAGAAACATCAGGACATCGACTTTATCGTTGACCAGCTCGACTGGGAAGGCAATGTCGACCCGAACTTTAAAGAAAACCATTACCTGGAACCGCAAGTGGATGAATCTGCTTCCGGTGAAGGATACACGGATAAATGGATCGTCTACGGGACAGTGAAGGGTGAACAACTCTTCTCCGCGAAGGAATTGACTGTGGAGCCGGGCGCGACAGCGACGGTGAAAGACAACGGCGCAACGAGCATCATCTGCGTTCAGGGTCGTGGTCGTATCGGTCATTTACCGCTTGAATCACCTACGATGATTCGCTTTGGCGAAATGACGGAGGACGAAGTGTTTATCTCCGCCAAACGCGCTCAAGACGGTTACGAAATCGAAAACCTTGGCGGCGATTGCCCCTTGGTTATTCTGCGTTACTTCGGACCTGAAGTAAATCCGAATGCACCAACCTTTGGTGATTAATTTTTAACAATAGATTAAAGCAACATATAAACAGGAGAACATCATGAAACGAATCAGTATTGGTAGTTGGGCGTATGCCATTGGGCCTTATGAAAATGAGCCGATTGATTTTGAAACAGTGTACAAGACCTTGGCGAAAATGGGTTTTGACGGCGTAGAAATCGGCGGATTCGGTATTCACCCAAATCCCGAAACACATCCAAGCAAAGAAGAACGTGCTGCATTGGTTGAAGGCATGGACAATGCCGGCATCAAAGTGTCCGGTTTCGTGCCTAACTTGTGGGGCGAGCAATTGCTGAACACCGAAGACACCTCCGCTTATATCGCAGCCTTTAAACAAGGTGCTGAGTTTGCTAGAGATATGGGCACGGCGGGTGTACGCGTTGACTGCGTGCAAGAGCCTGACATTCTTGTCGGTGCAGATGAAGACGCTATCCGAAATCGTCTGGTAAAAACGTGGCAGGAATGCTGTTCTATCGCTGCTGACTACGATACTTACGTGACCTGGGAATTCGAGCCTGGATTCGCATTCAACAAACCCTCACAAATCAAACGCATCGTGGAAGAAGTAAACCGCGACAACTTTGGTCTTGAATTTGATACATGCCACGCTGAGATGGTCGCATTAGGCGCACGTCAGCCCGGCGAAAAAGAAATCACCGAAGGCGGTTGCTTGGAATTGGCCAAGCAGTTCAAAGGCATGATTAACCACATTCACTTAATCGATAGTGACGGTACCTTGCACCACGATGAAACCAGTGCTCACCCACCATTTGGCGAAGGGTACTTGGACTTCGACGCGATTACGCCTGTGCTCGCTGAGAACGACTTGTCGCATGACTGGTGGACCATCGATTTATGCTTCTGGCCTGATGCTTGGAACTTGACCGAAAAATGTAAAATCGCCATTGATGAGTTGAATCAAAAATACGGTTGATAGAAACCATTTATCATGTATAACCGCTAAGGCGCAATGAGCTTTATGAGTGAAGAGAATGCACTTTTAGAAATTCTTGTAGATGCATCTTTGACCACTCAGCAAAATTTAGGGTCAGGTGCATTAACGTTGGTTTATGAACAAACGCTAGCTCATGAACTCATGCGTCGCGGTTTACATGTGACAAGAATGTCTACAGCCAATAACTATATTTTGTTGTTAAACGATATGGTTTTAATTCAATTGTTATCCACTGAGCAAGTAGATGTAAAAAACAAGAAACACTTTTTCGATCTTCTTCAATTGGTAGACAAGAAATCAGGTTTATTAATCAATTTCGGTGCGCCATATTTAATGTGCGGAATCCATCGATTTGTTAATGATAAGTAAAATTAATTTCAACACTAGTATAAACTCTCTGAGTCTTAGCACCTTTGCCTGAGATAAAAAGGAACTTAAACAATGCCTAGTAAAACTTTAAACATCGGTCTCATCGGCTACGGCTTCATGGGACGTACGCACTCGAATGCGTACAAACGCGTCAATGACTTTTTTGATCTGGACTATCGCGTAAATCTAAAAGCGGTGTGTGGTCGAAATGAAGAGAACGTAAAAGCGTTTGCTGAACAGTGGGGATACGATTCCTACGAAACCGATTGGAAAGCACTCATCGCACGAGATGATATCGATGCAGTCGATATTTGCACCCCAAACAACTTCCACAAAGAAATCGCGATTGCAGCGGCTGAAGCGGGCAAAATGATTCTTTGCGAAAAACCCTTGGCCTTGAACGTGGAAGAAGGCGAAGAAATGGTTGCAGCTATCGAAAAAGCCGGTGTTGCCAATACCGTTTGGTATAACTACCGCCGCGTACCTGCTGTTACATTGGCCAAGCAACTCATTGATGAAGGTCGCTTGGGTAAAATATTCCACTACCGCGCGAACTTCTTGCAGGACTGGACCATTGATGCTGAGCTTCCGCAAGGTGGTGAAGGATTATGGCGTATGGATGCCGCAGTAGCGGGTAGTGGTGTAACCGGCGATCTCTTGGCACACTGTATTGATACGGCCCTTTGGTTGAACGGCAATATGAAAGACGTATCAGCGATGACCGAAACTTTCGTTAAAGAACGCGAGCACGTGTTGACTGGTAAAAAAGAGCCTGTAACCATTGACGATGCCTGTACTTTCATGGGGCACTTCGAAAATGGTTCATTAGGACTCTTCGAATCCACCCGTTATGCGCGCGGACACAAAGCGCTCTACACCTTGGAAATCAACGGTGAAAAAGCGTCTATAAAATGGGACTTGCACGACCTTCACCGTCTCGAATACTTTGACCATGCCGACGATTCACTTGTGCGCGGTTGGCGTTCGGTTCATGTGACCGATGGCGACATGCCTTACATGGATAAATGGTGGGTTCCCGGTCTGCAAATTGGGTACGAGCACACCTTCGTGCACCAAGTTGCCGACTTCGTTGAAAACTTATCCAAAGGCGAGCCCACTGGCCCGACTTTTGCCGATGCATTAGAAACCCAAAAAGTGTGCGATGCGGTACTGAAATCCGCCGCGACACGTCAATGGGAAAACGTATAAACTGCGACCCCTACGTCGCAAGGAGAACAGACAGTCATGTCTAACAAGATCGAAAACCGGTGGGACGATGCCACCGCGGATGGAATGTCCGAATCAGAATTATTGCACTACCGCTCCAACCTGTTGGGTTCGGACTTAACACTCACGAACTTTGCCGGCGGAAACACCTCGGCCAAAGTGATGACGCCTGACCCCTTAACCGGTGAAGAAGTCGAAGTACTCTGGGTCAAAGGATCCGGCGGCGACTTGGGTAGCATGGGTATGGACGGATTCGCGACCTTCTACCAAGACAAGTTGCAATCCCTGAAAAACAAATACCGCGGCGTTGAGTATGAAGACGAAATGGTTGCCTACTTGCCGTACTGCACCTTCAACAACAACCCACGCGCGGGTTCTATTGATACGCCTCTGCACGCATTTATCCCACGTCCACACGTGGACCACTTGCACCCGGATGCCTGTATCGCTGTGGCTGCAGCCGCAAACTCTGAAGCCGTCACCAAAGAAGTGTTCGGCGATGAAATTGGCTGGGTGCCTTGGAAAAAGCCGGGCTTTGAATTGGGCCTGATGCTTGAAGCGGAGTACAACAAAAACCCTGAGCAAAAAGGAATCATCCTGGGTAGTCACGGGCTCTTTACTTGGGGCAACACCGCCAAGGAAAGCTACGAGACCACTTTGGAAATCATCCAAAAAGCGACGGATTACTTAGCGGCCAATGCGCAAGACGCGCCTTTCGGTGGTGAAATCAATCCAGCGCTCGATGCGGACACACGCAGCACCATCGCGCAAACCTTGATGCCTATCTTCCGCGGAAAACTAAGCCAAGACCAAAATAAAATCGGTCACTTCAATGATTCAGACACCGTATTGCAATTTGTCGGTTCGGCTGACTGCCGTAAATTGGCTGCAATGGGTACATCTTGTCCTGACCACTTCTTGCGCACAAAGATCTGTCCATTGGTTGTAGATGTGGACCCTGGCGAAATCAACGACGAAGCCTTCATCGAAAAAGTCGATGGACTCTTCGCTGAATACAAAGCGGGCTACGAAGCGTATTATGAGCGTTGTAAGCATGACAATTCTCCAGCCATTCGCGATGCGTATCCAGTCGTTATCTTGGTACCGGGTGTAGGGATGTTTACTTACGCCAAAGATAAAGCAACTGCACGTATCTCCGGCGAGTTCTATGTGAACGCCATCAACGTGATGCGCGGCGCAAGTGCCATCAGTGAATATACAGGTCTCCCTGAGCAAGAAGCTTTCGACATCGAGTACTGGTTACTTGAAGAAGCCAAACTGCAACGCATGCCAAAACCCAAAGAACTCTCCGGTAAAGTGGCCCTGGTCACTGGTGGAGCGGGTGGAATTGGTTCTGCGATTTGTCGCCGTCTGCTCAACGAAGGCGCTTGCGTCATCGTGGCCGATTTCGATGTGGATGCTACAAAGACAACCGTTGAAGCTTTACAGGCCGACTACGGTAAGGGCAATGTGACCTCCACCAACTTCGACGTAACCAATGAAGAAGCCGTAACGGCCAGCCTAGCTGCTGCCGCGGTAGACTTCGGTGGAATCGATATCCTCGTCTCCAACGCCGGTATCGCAACCTCCGCACCGATCGAAGAAACGACTGGCGCGTTGTGGGACAAAAACATTGCCGTGATGGGTACAGGATACTTCCTGGTGTCCCGCGAAGCCTTCAAAATGATGAAAGCGCAAGGCATCGGCGGTTCGATGGTATTCATTTCTTCGAAGAACGCGCTCGTCGCTTCCAAAAACGCTTCTGCTTACTGCACCGCGAAATCCGCGGAATTACACTTGGCCCGTTGCGTAGCGCTTGAAGGCGCTGCCCACGGCATTCGCGTGAACACCGTGAATCCGGACGCTGTACTCCAAGGTTCCAAAATCTGGAAAGGCAACTGGAAGAAAGAACGCGCTGAAGCCTACGGTCTCACCGAAGAAGAGCTCGACAACCACTACATCAACCGTAGTATGCTCAAGCTCCCCGTGCTGCCCGAAGACATCGCCGAAGGCGTATACTTCTTCGCCAGCAGCCTCGCCGGAAAATCTACGGGTAATATTCTCAACGTAGATGCCGGAGTCGAAGGCGCGTTTACACGCTAATACTATCTATTCATAGAGTCATCCAAGCGGGAATGTTCATACGAACATTCCCGCTTTTTTTGCAATTCATAACACCCCTAATGCTATGATGCTTGCTGTTACCTAAGCCCTAACCTACTGGATATTTTATGAGCGATTCACCCGCCCCCGCTATCAATGATGAAGCGAAACTCAAAAACTGGCGCATGCGCATATTTGCCTCGACATGGCTGTGTTATGCGGGGATGTATTTTTGTCGAAAGCCTTTTTCCATCGTCATGGCTACGTTGGAGGATGAATATGGCTGGAACGCGACAACACTCGGAGTTTTGGGATCTGTTTATTTAATCACCTACGCTATCGGACAGTTTATTTCAGGTGCTGTGGGTACTGTGCTGGGGCCCAAGCGCGTATTGATGATGGGTATGGGGTTATCCGTTGTATGCAATGTTATATTCGGGATAACCAATTCAATATATACATTCGGGATATTTTTATTTCTACTGGGGTTTGCACAATCGACTGGCTGGAGCAACACAGTAGGTTCGATGGCTACTTGGTTTCGAAAGGATGAACGCGGTCGCGTTATGGGACTATGGGCCACGTGTTATCAAGTAGGTGGCGTGTTGGCTACTTTATTGGCTTCTGTAATGCTGGGTGCTTATGGGTTTCAATATAGTTTCTTTTCATGCTCACTGGTCATGTTGCTTGTGATGGTGTTCTTTGCTTTTAATCACCACAATAGCCCTGAAGATGTCGATTTATCCATTGATCATGATAAATCTGATAGCCCACCACAGGAGTCTTCAGAAAAAACAAGCTCTCTGATGGAGCGATTTCATGCATTAGGTTGGGATGCCAAAACAAAGCTCACTATTTTTATAGTGGGTATTTATTACTTCTTCGGTAAATTTATTCGCTATGCTATTTGGACATGGGTACCTTATTTACTGGCGAAAAACTACGCGATGGACGGCGACGATGCAGGATATATGTCAACCCTTTTTGATTTATTCGGCATTGCTGGCGTAATCATCTGTGGCTACATTTCAGATAAATATCTCAACAGTCGACGTTCGGGAGTGAGTATTGTTTTCCTGATAGGCATGTTTTTATCTTGCTTCTTACTCTATAGCATTGGGCAAAACAGTTTATTGGTGTTTGGTATTAGTATCTCCTTAATTGGCTTCTTCCTGTATGGGCCTGATGCCTTGATGACCGGGGCAGCAGCACAGGATATTGGGAATGAGCGGGGAGCTACTTTGTCTGCGGGCATAATCAACGGAATGGGCGCTATTGGGTCTGTAGTGCAATCCTTAGTTATCGGGAAGATGTATGATGATAGCGGTGGGGATGTAGGCCCTATATTCATGCTGCTGGTGGGTTCAGCTTTAGCCGCTGTATTGTGTCTGGGTATTTTACGGGTGACCAAACTTTCGGACGTCTAAACACTTGGATTGCCTATGGCCCCCGTTTATTGTATTCTACCTACACATTCTTAAATAATTCGGAATCACCACAGGAGGAATACTTAGTATGGCCACCAATATGCGTGAAATGACCAAGGATGCATTGCAGGGCGGATTTGATATCGTCGTCCACCATCTTTATAGCGAATACTTTAAAGCGATGGTAACGGCTCAAGGGGATCCAGAGAAAGTTAAATTGGCCAATGAGCAATTTAAGGTGGGGATTAGCATTGCCAAACAATCCTTCACCGATAGCCTCAATCTTAGCAACTAGCCTATAAACGAAAATTGAGCCTCAACGTTTCCGTTGAGGCTCAATGATTGGTTCAAATGTAGTGCAAATTATAAAACGCGTACTTTAGTTGCTTCGGGTCCTTTACGACCTTCACCAGGTTCATACTCAACACGTCCGCCATCTTCCAATGTACGATATCCGTCTGATTCGATATTGCTGTGATGTACGAATAAATCTGCGCCGCCGCCTTCGGGCTCAATGAATCCAAATCCTTTTTGGTCGCTAAACCATTTTACTGTACCTGTTGCCACTTTCTTTCTCCTCGTGATGCTTTCGCTCAGAAAACACAATGTTCATCCCCTTCCAAATGATTAAGGACAACAAACTTCAGGGGGAACAAAGTCTATCGCCATTGAAAAAGTCTATCAGGAACATACCTAAACGTCAAGTAATGCATAAAATTGTTTACAGACGAACTAATAAAGCTTTTTCCAATGATATTTATAGATTCATACACGCACAATTATTGACCGGTAAGTTACACCGTTTGCACATGGGGACATTGCTTTGAACGGCCTTAAACCCTTTACGGCCACGCACAATATAGCGCAGCATATTCTCTTCGCCTTCACCAATTCCACGCTCGGCCCGTGTAGCCCAAGCTTCGTCCAATTCGGTATCGCTAAGCCCGTTATAGTAATCGCGTTTCTGTTCCAATTCACTCAGGGTGCTCAATGTACCTTCTCCAATTAGTGCTTATGTTCGCCGGGATGATCGGGGTGTGCATGACGGGCATGGTGCTGCTTGAGCATATCCACCCCAAAGTCGCCGTCGAAATCGCGCCAAACTACATGAATATGATTGGCGTCGTTTTGAATGTTGTCATACTCTATCAAGAACGTTGCACCTTGCACGCGATAGTAGTGCGGTGCCCCTTTCTTCGTCTCACCTATCCAAGCAAATTTAATACTATCAAGTCCGGCCTTGCGCACTTCTTTGAGTCTGGATTTTGCGGCGGATTTGTTTTGTACATGCGCCAATGTTTTGATGAGTGACATTAACACTCCTTGTTGTTGAGTAGTCAAATGCGTATATGCAATTCCCACATCATCTTGGCGCTCGGCCTTTTGGCTGGCAGCTGTAAAAATATCGCGGGGCACTTTCGCATTGAGGATAGCCGTTTTTTGTTGTTTTGGCGTCAAGGATGTGACCAAGGTGCGTGCAAGGTCTTCTTCGTCAGCCAATACACGCAAGCCCTTCTTGGGGCCCTCAATACGTACTTCGGCAGGATTGGTGCCCATAAATTGTGGACTTGTAGCCACTCGTTTTCCGTTTACAAAGGTCCAATGTAATGATAAGTGATGACCTTCATAACGTACGGTCCAATCACCGTCTTCAGAAGGTGTACCGAAAAAGAGAATATGATAAAGCTCCGTATCTCGGTGTGCAGCCCCTTCGATTTCAAAAAGCACCGCTTCTAAGCCACGAATGCCTTCGGCTTTGTTAAACCCATCTTCACTGAGTCCAGCACGTACAATGTTTAACAAAAGTTCATCTTGCTCATCGTTGAGTTCTTTGAGGTTCAGGCCGATACGATTTTTGGGAATAAAGTGCCAGTTAAGGCGCTCTTCGGAATCAAACGGTAATACAGCACGGGCGGTTTGAGTCTCGTCCAAGGTTTTTAAAAATGCATTGGATGCTGATAATAAATCAGCTGACGCCGTGGTAATTAGCGCATGAATGCTGAACAACGCACACACACAGATGGTGGATAATTTCATGAATCATTTCCTTAAAAATATATTGGTTAATTAAGCAATCATGCTAGCATATTGAGCTAAGATGAACAATGGCTACTTCTTTACAGATGAAGCCTTAATGTCTTTCCAATCCTTCACTAAATATGGATGAATCAAACTATTCCAAAGATCGTATCCTTTACGATTGAGGTGCAAGCCATCTTCTATAAACAAATCCTTACTGGGTTTCCCATCGGCTCCAAGCATCGGTGTATCAATATCCAAATAGTGAATACGTGGATCTTTCTCAGCGTGGGCTTTAATTAATGCATTTGCTTTTCGCATGTCGCCTACCATTTTCCAACGTGCAATACTGGGTTTTATAGCGACATAGATAATACGTGTTTCAGGCAGTGCTTCATGTATACGGCCAAAAAGAGTTTTGGTATCCTTAAATACCGTTTCCGGAGTTTTACCTGCAGCAATATCATTATCCCCTTCATAGATGGCGATAAGACGTGGTTTATATTTCAAAATAATGCGATCGGCATAGAGTAAAGCATCGGAAGTCTGCGATCCTCCGAATCCGCGATTGATGATATTCAGTGTTGGAAAGTCTTCATCCGTTTTCCACATACGGATACTGGATGATCCCACAAAGAGAATGCCATTGGGTTCGGGCATTTTTTCAGCATCCTGAGCCTCAAACCTTAAAATTCTTTTTTCCCATTTATTCTCAGCAAATACTGTAGGGATAAAAAACAAGAGTGCACAACATGCGATTAGTAAACGATTCATATTCAATTCCTTTATATAGTGATGAATGAATTACTGTAGCATAGTTGAGGGCGTTGGGGCAGGTTATGGTAAAGTACGCACATTCACCTTGGCAATTTATGGAGCAGCACAATGAATTTCTTCCGATGGACATCATTACTATTAACTTTATTCGTCTCAGCTGGCGCCTACGCTGAACTCATACAAACCCCTATTTTCGTTAGTGGGGAAGATGGGTATGATACTTACCGTATTCCAGCTGTGGCAGTATCGAAACAAGGGACAGTACTGGCCTTTTGTGAAGGGCGTATGGCCGGAAGAAGCGATACGGGTAATATTGATATGCTGGTCAAGCGTTCAACAGATAACGGGGTAACCTGGAGCAAGCAGCAAATTATCTGGGACGATGTCGGCAACACCTGTGGGAACCCTGCTCCTGTGGTGGATCAAAAAACAGGTACAATTTTTTTATTAATGACATGGAATCGTGGCGATGATCATGAACGGGATATCATCGACTTGAAGAGTAAAGATACCCGACGAGTATTTGTTACACAATCGAATGATGATGGGTTAAGTTGGAGCACCCCTAAGGAAATCACTTCGAATACCAAGAAACCCACTTGGACTTGGTATGCCACTGGACCTGGGGCAGGTATTCAATTAAAAAAAGGGAAGCATAAAGGACGATTGGTAATCCCTTGTGACCATATTGAAGCTAAAACAAAACATTATTACTCGCATGTGATCTATTCCGATGACCACGGGGCAACATGGCAACTGGGCGGGTCTACTCCTGAACACCAAGTGAATGAGTGTGAAGTGGTGGAACTGAATACGGGTGAGTTGATGCTGAATATGCGTAATTATGATCGCGAAAAACATCAACGCCAAGTGGCCATTAGCCGGGATGGCGGAGACACATGGACCGACCAACATCACGACACGGCATTAATAGAGCCGATATGTCAGGCCAGCATTCGTCGAGTAGGAAAAATGAGGGGGAAACATAAACAGGACCTTCTTTTTTCCAATCCGGCAAACGAAACCAAACGACTTAACATGACCATTCGCCTTAGCCGGGATAACGGTAAAAACTGGCCGCATGCTCTAGTATTGCACGAAGGCCCGAGTGCTTACTCGGACCTTGTGGTATTGGATAATGGTTTAGTCGGATGTCTGTATGAACGCGGTGACAAGCATGCATACGAGACTATCACTTTTGCCACAACATCTTTTGAGGATATTGTCGCTACTGACTAATTATTTGGGTTTATTGATTACGCTGTCTGTTTCTACGGCGTTCGGAATCATTACCACGACGATTTTTCATCATGGCACGTTCTTTTTCGATATCGTAATCATTTATCCGTGTTCCCTTTAAGCGAACCGTAAAGTCTTGATCGCCAAACTTCAATGGCACCTTGGCTTCTAGGCGCTTGGACTCTGGGTCGTAGGTACCTTCAATTGTCGTGGTTGCACCGATATTGAGGTTGACTTCACCACTAAAATTATTGCCATCCCAAATAATTTTATCGACACTGCATTCGTTGAGATCACGACCAAAGGTAAACAACACAAAACCAGGGCTTCCATCACGTGGAATTAGCAATGTGGTGGGTTCTTTGGGATTTCGGAAATACACGGAGTAGGTATCGTCTGGGTATTCGGCTGTAGCTTTTTTAGTTATACGCTCCATGATTTCTTCATCGGTTTCTGGACGAACTCCTTCATCAACGATGAAATCAAGGAATCCAATCATCATTTCATCGTATGACTCAGTACCAAAAGTAATGTCGATAGTGGGATCGGGGTTAACTTTGTTGTCTGCTGAATTATCGTAGTGCGCAATGCATTCAATGGTTGTACCCGCTGGGATATCAATGGGCTTTTCCAGGATATAATTCGTTTGCCAATTAAAGTCATAGTTTTCAACGAGCAACAGTAGTTCTTCAGTTCCATCGGGGTATTTAGCGGTGTAGCTAAAATCTTTACCACGGTAATGCATATGCGGAGAGAAGGCCATTATCTTACCGCTTTGACGAAAGAGTTTTTGTGAACGAACTTCATGATTTTTGGCACCAGCGGGAATGCGGAACCCAAAGTTGACTACCCACACATTGGTGAGTTCTTTTTGTACATCATCAATACTGTCGGCAAAATGTAATCCCAAACGTGTTTGATCTTTTTCTTTAAACTCTGTTGGGTGGTAGTGCATGTCACCAATGATGCCATGACCTTTTTTGATTAGACGCCCTGTGCCTTCCGGGAAGGACATTGGAGCCAATCCTGCGGCCCAGGCTCCTAACCAACCACCCATAGGATCAAAGGAAAAACCACGTGTTTGGTAAGCAATAACATGGTGAGCTACAGCGGTATTGCTGGGCAATACTTCTATTGCGGTCAGCCAACGATCTTCTTCTAAATTTAATTTTGCCGGAAGATCTTCAAACACATCGGGGCCGCCTGCAGGAATCGTCACTTCGGGAAGTGTAACGATCATATCGGGTTCTCCGAGTTTCCAGTCACCGTCGACAAAGGTGGGCATTTCGGGCAAGTCTTTTGGATCACCCTTTTTCATTCCGCTGTCAATCCAGCTTACAATTGTATTGATTTCTTTCTCACTGAGACTGCGATCATTGCTAAACGGATGTTTATACATAGTGGCATGCCAAGGCGGCATCGTTTTTTCCGAAACATGACGTTTTATCGATTTAGCCCAAGGACGAATTTCTTTGTAATTCATCAGCGACATAGGACCGACTTGATCCGGGCGGTGACACGAAACGCAATTGTTGTTAATAATTGGCGCTACATCTTTGGTGTAGGTTAATTCTTCTGAAGAGGCGTGGCTTATTGAACTCATTCCCAGCATTACGGTTAACGTTAACGCCAACGGACGAACAAACTTCATTGCTAAACTCCTTTTGATTACATCAGACAGTATCGCATCAAATTGTATATAAGATAACTACTATAGCACGAAAAACATTCCATTGTGCACATTTTTTAGACGATTTAATGACTGGTCTATTCTAAATAGTTAAGCGTTATTGAACAGCTGTTAGACCGCTCGCCCGGCTACCACGGCGGATGCCCAGGCCCATTGGAAGTTGTATCCACCCAACCAACCGGTTACATCCATTACCTCACCGATGAAGTATAGTCCCGGTAAGTCTTTACATTCCATGGTCTTAGGGGATAATGCACGTGTATCAACACCTCCGCAAGTCACCTCGGCTTTGGGATAGCCCTCTGTGCCGGGGATATGAATTCGCCAGTCTTGGAGCGATTTCGCCATGTTGCGCAGAAATTTATCGGAAATCTCCCCTAAAGGATCTTCCCAATCGTAGAGATCGCAAAGGCGCTGGGCGAGACGTGCACTCAAACGTTGAAGCACAAATTCTTTCGGCATAGTTTTTGGTGCGGAGTATTTAAGCTCCATGAGCTCTTCTTCTACATTGATATCTGGAAACAGATTGATGGAAATGTCATCCCCTTGGTTCCAGAAAGAAGAGATCTGCAGAATCGCAGGGCCACTTAGCCCACGATGAGTAATGAGTACGGCTTCTTCGAATCGGGTTTTTCCTATGGATACTGCGGCATCAAATGCTATGCCGGATAAATCATCTAATCGCGCTAGATCTTTTTCATTGAGTGTCATGGGAACAAGGCCAGGTGTACAAGGAAGGACTGGGATATTAAATTGTTCAGCAAGAGTATACCCGAAACTGGTTGCACCCATCTTTGGAATTGAGAGTCCCCCTGTGGCGACCACAAGAGCTTTCCCGTAGAAAACTCCTTGGTTGGTATTGACTGTAAAGTATTCTTCTTTCTCAACACTGCTTACTGTGCAACTGACTCGAAGTTCGACACCGGCATACTCACAATCTTGCAACAGTGCATCGATTATTTGTTGTGCGGATCCATCACAAAAAAGTTGGCCCAGTTTTTTCTCGTGGTAGTCGATGCCATGGCGTTCAACATAGGCGATAAAATCATCTGGCGTGTAACGGGAAAGAGCCGAATAACAAAAGCGGGGATTTTGGGAAACGTAGCGTGAAGGTTCGGTATTGATGTTGGTGAAATTACAGCGACCACCCCCAGAGATTCGAATCTTTTTTCCTACGGTGTCATTGTGTTCAATCAGTAATACACGTTTATCCGCATAGCCTGCTTCAATCGCGCACATAAGCCCGGCCGCCCCTGCACCAAGGATGATTACATCGTAGTTATTGATAATTTCGCTCATGGTGTTCCGCTCTACAGTCAATTAAAAGGCTATTGTAAATAGAAGTGGAGCCAGTCGCAAGGACTGGCTCCACGATGAATTGTTGATTAGTAAAATGTTTAATTATTTAAACATTTTATTTTCAGCATTTCCGCGCGATAACAAGTAGGCCATCATATCCAAGAGCTCGTCTTCGTTGAGCATTTGGGTCAATCCTTCAGGCATTTGAGACACTTTGGACTCTTCCACCGATTTAATATCACCGGATTTTACTACGATAGGTTCGTCCTGACCTTTGGTATAGATTTTCACTTCATCTGTACCATCATCTTTTTCATCGGGACGGCTACCGGAAGTGTTGATGACAATTCCGTCATGCACATCGCCATTTTTCATCGTCACGATTGAAGAGTTGTATTGGTCAGAGATCACTGCGCTAGGCTCAATAATGGCTTCGAGCAGATCGCGTATGGAAAACTTGCCGCTGACCGTAGTTAAGTCAGGACCAATTGCGCCACCCACACCGTCGAATTGGTGACAGAGCACACATGAAACTGCATGGTATGCATTGCGGCCGTTTTTGAAGTCACGGCCTTTTAAGCCGCGTTCATTGATCAGTGTTTCGGCACTCGCTACTGTCCATGGAGTATCCACTGGGTGAGTTTCTGTGATCTCAAACTCAATAGTCTTGACCAAACTCTTATCGGTCAAATCTTTCAATGCGGCTTTTTCTTCATCAGTACAATGGGCTAAAGCATCTTCACGAATATAGCCCAAGAAGCTAGCATATTGATTACCACCGTTATAAGTTCCCGCTTCATTGATAAAGCCGAAGTAATCGCGACGTTGATCCAACGTCCAACCATCTTGCACATTACGAAGCATGAGTGTGTAATTGATTTTGGCTTGAGGTGGATAGTTTGCCAACATCTTAGCAATGGTTCCACCGTAACCAGCATTACGCTTAATCAACTCAGCCCAATCGGGGATCGCAGAAGGTTTGGCATCATGCAACAGTGCCAAACCTTTTTCGATGATGGTAGGTGATTCTAAATACACCAAGAGACGAACCAACTCTGCATTAATGTTGTCGCTCTTAGATGGCAACAAGGGATCGAGTCGATTAATCATACCGTTCACCACACCTTGTGGAATACCGGTATCGCTAATGGTCACCATATCATCCGCACGCATGCGGGTTAAGCATAATGCATACGCACGTAGTGCAGCCAAAGTAGTGACTTCATCGGTTTTACTAAGGTCAATACGGTTAAGAGCTTTGATGATATACGGTTGCAATGAAGCATGACCTTGACGGGATAGAGCAATCATGGCCAGTGCTGCGGTTAAGGGATCTTTTTCTGAGAGCGCTTTTGTTGACCATTGCTCAACGGGTTGATTCTCCACGGCAATACGAGCGGCAAATCGAATAAAGCGATCTTCATGCCCCATGTAAGACCATGCAGTATCAATGGCTTTTGGATCTTCATGACCGTGGAACTCTTCAAGCATTCGACGTAACTTGCGTGCGTCAATGGTGTCTTGAGATTCTTGACGTTTTGCAGGAGCCGTTTCTTCTTCGCCTGCGTAATACACACGGTATAATGCAGAATCGGTACCCCGTCCACCAACAGTGAAGTAGAATGCACCGTCAGTACCAATAGCGGTATCCGTTACGGGTAACGGTGAACCTGAAACAAATTCTTCTTTGGTCGCGGTGTAGCTGGCACCTTCAGGTGTCATGTGCACAGCATGAATTGTTCCGAAAGTCCAATCGAGAATAAACAGGGCTTGTTGGTATTTAGCCGGAAATTTCGCGTCTGTACCAAACACGATTCCTACCGGAGAACCTGGACCGATGTTCAATACTGGCGGAGTGCTGTCTTCATAATATGTTGGCCATTTACCGGTACCTCCACGCCAACCGAACTCACTACCACTGACTACGTGACATACACGAGTTGGGCGATACCAAGGACTCCCTTGGTCATATTCCATATCGGCATCAAAGCTAAACATTTCATTTTCGGTGTTCATAGCGATGTCGTATTGGTTACGGAAACCAGTAGAGTATACATGCCAGCTTTTTCCGTCAGGGGATGTACGGGTAATCCAACCACCCGGAGCCATCCGGCCTTTGGCGTGTCCACTGGGGTCCCAACGACGCGGTAAGAGTAAATCTTCACCCCAGTTGGTAGGCGCTTGACTCCCTGAGATCTCTGGAAGATAGGTATGATTACCGGCTACGATATACAAGTCTTTCTTATCTTCGGTGTACATGATGGCATGGGGCCCGTGTTCACCGCCGCCGTTAATCGGGGTAATGTAGTCAGCTTTATCGAGTTCACCGTTCTGATCAGAATCGGTAATACGGTAGAGCCCTTTTTTGTTGCCTTCACTTACATGGGCATATAACGAATCAAAGGCATAAAACAGGCCGTGTGCACCTGATACAGGTGCAGGTATAGAAGTGATCACCGTTCTGGAATCGGCATTGCCTAATTCAGCAGGCTGTACATGGTAGATACCGGCATCGCCTTGGTCGGATACATAGAACCCACCTTGTGGAGCATTGGTCATGGAAACCCATGACCCCTGCATGCCTTTAGGTACGGTATAGAGCAGTTCAGCTTTAAATCCAGGCAGTAGGTTTAAATTATCAATAGCTTTGGCAACTGGTGATGGGTCCAAGTCTATTTTCTCGGCATTTTCCAAAGCGGCCATCGTAATCGCATTACTCCAAGAAAGGCCTTCTTTACCGATAGCGCCTAAGGACACTGATGCTTTCCATTTGGAATCGTCGAAGCCTACTGTATCCCAACCGTCGCCACGACGTTTAGATGACTTCCAGTCGGTATTGGTAACGTAGACATCTTTGCTACCATCTGTGTAAGTAATGGTGGCTCGTCCAATTACACCAGCCAAACTTGATCCATTTCGTCCAGCAAGCGCGATGATGTTTTTCCCTTTTATCAGACTGGTTTTAAGGGGCATCGTCATAAATGTTTTCCAGCTTCTATGACGACCAATGCGTTTCCCGTTTACAAACACTTCAATTTGGTCATCGCCCGCTCCAGAAAAGATGGCCGACTCAATATCTTTCTCAATGTTAATCTCGAGTCTGAAAAAGATTGATTGGTTGTCTTTGGTTTCGCTGGACCAGATCCATTCAGGGTCTGCTGCAAATGCAGTTCCCGAAATAGAGAAGGCGATCAGCACACCAGCAATTAAGTGTTTCATCACGATGCTCGTAGCTCCTAGAATCACAATAGCGCAACACACAAAACCCTATGTTTGGTGTGATCGCTATTTATTTACCTATTAAATTTGGGTTCTATAGTGCCATATAACACAGGTTGATTAACAGTAAGTTGAGGAATGAATTCCCTAAATTACCGTTCATGCTTAAGTTTAGGGCGCGCTGGACCTACATAGGGCTCTGCGCCGAATTTGAGGCCCCGGTCGGGCACAGTGGTTAATGACGGATCATCGGTTTTGGGCGCAGTGATCATACCGTGGTAACGGCCCATCCAATAGGCATCAAGCCAGCCACTGGGATCGGAGACAATTTTACCCCCATAGGTACCATCCAGTCGCATAAAATCTCCATCCCAACGGTTGGGCTCCGTTTCTCGGGGACTGAGCGGCTTTGCACGTTCGGAATACATTCGATAGCCTGGAGGTGTATGTAAATCAGCACGGTGGCCGTTTTGATAGGAGTAACGTCGTAAATCCAGAGGCCATTCACGTAAATGGGCCACTGAACGATCCATTTCGCAGTCATTACCGGTAATCGCCCCATAAATAAAGTTGAACCAAGGAGTGCCATCGATGCGTTTAACTTCCCAGCTGCGTTCGAGACTGCGCAGCCATAGAGCCTTGAGCTGAGGATCGGTTTCATATTGTCCTATAGAATAAAAATTGTAGAACGCCAAGCGATCGTCAAATCGGGTAAAGAATCCAGGATGGAAAGTCAGCTTTTGGCGTACAATATTTTTGTGATAGCCCAATTCGATCAGTTCATCCTTAGCCTTTTGAAATTTTGGATTCTGTGTAAAGTGATATGCCGTAGTGACATAGTTCATGATCTCGAGACCGTTAAGGCCTTGAGCATACTGTCCATAAGGGGTAAAGAGATAGTCTGGATCCCAACGCCCCCAACGTGAAGGCTCACCGTCAACATCACGCAGTAAAAAGCCATTGTCCACAATGTGGCCAATTACACGGTTGAGATGCTCAGTGGCCCAAACACGCTCTTCATCATTTGCAACCAATTGAAGAAAAATCATGGTCTCGTAGACATGTGCATCGGTTTCATCGCTGGATGTATCGCCTTTCCATTCCCATTGCCCATCGGGTGTTGCATGCCATTCCGCGGGCAATCCACCTGAACCATGGTCCGCTTTAATCGTGCGCTCATTCGATGCATATATAGAGCGTGCTGGATATCCTTTAATACTCGATATTTCTTCACTCCATTTAACGGTCTTCATCATATCGACCGCTTCAGCGCGGGCTTCTTCACTGCCTGTCACGGCATACTCAAAACACTTTGCCGCCAAATAATGACTCGAATACCCGACATCGTTGTCGCTGACTTCACGCAACCATTCGCCTTCTTTTTCAAACAAAATATGAACGAATCCAAGGCGTTTCATGCCCCATTCTTCGAGCCAACGCTCATAGTAAGCCGCTTTTTTAGCCAATGTATAGGGCTCATAATGAATAATTCCGAGTCCACCTTCGGTAGCCATATAGGTCACATTGTCGCCACAGGCCACAGCATTGACCTTGTCATTGGGTAAGTATCGTTGGTGATTAAAGTATTGGTATTCATCGTTGATGTTTCGAATCGTGCCGCGAGCAGTGCCAATCCACAAATCGCGATCAAACCCTTTACACAATGAAGTAGTGTCTTCGTAGGGCAAGCCTTCTTCGCCTTGTATGTTGTACCAGGTCATCCCACGTAACACACTTAACCCTTCGTCGGTCGCAAAGTAGAGGCGGCTACCCATAGCCATCATGTCGTTAATGGTCGCTCCACTTTCGATAGTACCCCAGTCAGCTGTGTAGTTATATGTGATTGAGCCTAACTCCATAAATCCAATACGTTTGCCATCATGTACATAAATAGCACCGCTGTATGATTCCACTTGTTGAGCATTTCCTACTCCTTTATCGGTAAGGAGAGAAAGTGTATTGCCCTCAACTGTGCATAAACTCTTGTTCATGAGAACGACCATTTGACCGTTATGTTCGCAAATATCAGTGATAGGTTGATCACTGATTTGCGTTAAATCATTTCCATCGAAACGCCAAAGGCCTGTATCAGTTATGCCCCATAAACTTTCATCAAGCACTATAAGATGTTGAACGCTTCCAACGGGAGCATCTTGAAGCACCAAAGTATCCCCTTCAACTATTGAGACTCCTTCTTTACTCCCCGCATAGGCTTCACCGTTAAATACTGCCACGGAAGTGAGTGGCAAGTCGGTAGGTATTATGGTGGGTATTTCTTGAAGATACACTTCATCTTCAATGACTTCCCATTGGGGATTGTCGTGCTTAATCATTTCAGCGGGTGTACTTGTGCAATAAACAACGAGCAGTACGCTCATGCGTATAAAAAACCAACGGTTCATGGGAAAATCTCCTGTGTGGCACAGCTTGGATAGTGAATTGAGGCTTGTATTATACCTGCAGGTCTTTTATGATTAACACTGATTTTTACGCAATAGACTGCATATAAACTGTTTTTAAAAAGGATGTTTTCCATGCCTGACTTTCCAATTATTGATACGCATGTTCACTTATGGAATGTGGAAAAAATTAATTACCCATGGTTGCATGAAGTGCCATCTATTAATAAAACCCATCGACCAGAAGACTTCACGCAAGCATGCGCATCAGTCGAAGTGGAGGGAATGATTTTTTTGCAGGCGGATGCCGCTGAAGAGGAAAATCATCTGGAGGCGCAGTGGGTAACGCATCTGGCACAACACGATCCGCGTATCAAAGGCATCGTTGCGCGTGCGTCACTGGAGAAGGGTGAAGCAATTCGCCAGGATCTCGAGATGATGTCCCAAAATCCTTTAATCAAAGGGATTCGGCGACTTATTCAGTCTGAATCAGATCCCAATTTCTGTTTACAGTATGATTTTGTCCAAGGCGTAAAACTAGTTCACAACTATGGTATGCATTTTGAACTATGCATTTATCATTACCAATTACCCAGTGTGTTGAAACTGGTCGCGCAGTGTCCCGAGGTCTCCTTTAATCTCAATCATATTGGGAAGCCTGGGATTAAAGATGGATTGAAAGACCCCTGGCGTGAGGAAATCGCCGCTTTGGCGGAATTCGAGAATGTGAGCTGCAAAATTTCGGGCATGGCAAACGAAGCCGATATGCACCATTGGACCGATAAAGACCTACGGCCTTATATTCATCATGTGATTGAACAATTTGGATTCGACCGGGTAATGTTTGGTGGCGATTGGCCGGTGTCTACACTGGCTACGGATTATCCACGTTGGGTGAATACAGTGGAACAGGCTGTAGCAGGGTGCTCGTACACAGAGTTGCGCAATTTATTTGTGGACAATGCGAAAAAATTTTATCGTCTGTAGCGCTATTTGTTTAATTCACTAGATAGCACAACATCTTGGATATCGTTTGTCACTTCGGCCAAGTGTAAAAGCTGATTGGTGAGAAATTGAATCGGATTGATTTTCATTAATCGAACCTCTGGCTCAGGCACAGTAAGAATTTTATCCGTGAATGGCGAGACAACTCCATTCGTATAGTCCAACATTCCGCGTTCATGCAGGAAACTCAGACTCATTTCTACCGCAGCATTTAAGTCAACATCGTCTTCCTCATCCCAATAGGGATGGGTCGAATCAGCTCGAACCTTTTTTACCCATTCCTTAATTAAGGAATCGGAAATGGAATCGGAAAGATGGTGGACACATACGGTGTATATCAATGCTGCCACTACCTGTGGCACACAGATTTCAGCAAGTTCTGCGATTTTTTCTACCACACTAAAATCAAATGCACGTTGCTCTTCTTTTCCAGCTTTGGGCGGCAGGAATACTTCTTCGCCATGAATCATACACGTATGATCTCGGACAGGATTATAATTGCGCGACACCGGCACTACGGAAACCGTAATATCCTTTTTTTTGCGCTGTGCCATACCCAGAAAAAAAGCGGCACCGCCCGGTTCTGTCACATCGCCGCGGTATTCAAAAAACATCCCAGAGCGGGATCGCGTCCTCCCTGGAAACATCAAAAAGCTATCGCCTTTAACCAGAATCCCTACAAAGGCCTTCATCTGCGGCATAGTAACATTGCCACGACTGATTCCATGAATCCCTAAAGTTAACATAAAATCATCGGCGTCAAATAAACGAGTCTTCAGCAAAGAACCCAGTTTGGACCCTTTAAAAAAATCATCGCGTGTCATGGCCCGGCATTTTATTTGGGTATTGGAAGCATCGTAGATACCTTTATACACATACAGTGGATCGCCCAACATGACATGATTTGCACAAAACACTGCGGGATGATCCAAAGGAACATTTTCAGCACCGCGAATGCGTATATACCGATTCCACTTAGTAAAATGACCCAATACATGCAACAATCCCTCGCAATTTTCATCCACTAATGGCGGGGAAACCAGTTTTAGTTTAGAAAAGAGGTACCTGAATAGATATGTAAAGAAGGTGTACCACCCATGTAAAGTTTTCATAAGGCATATTCTAACGTTCTTTTATCCTTTGAGACAACTTAGAATTCATGCCCAATCGGTATATTCTCATATGAATTTTTGCTAGTATGAAGTTCTTATTTTATTTTTGTACCTAGGAGCATGTTGTATGAAACGACTTAACTCATTCATTGTCGGGCTATTCATCAGCCTACTTTCCCTACCAATTTTTGCACAAACGGTCAATGAATTCCCCAATCCCGATGACCCGCTTCATGTACGAGTAGCTATGTATGATGCACTGATGCGGGGCAATCACAATAATGAAGGTGTGTTCATGCAACACGTAATTTTCCCACCTGTGGGTGTGGAGAAGCCCTTGGTGGGAAGTCAGGAAGATTGCCTTGAGATCACAGGCGCTATGATGGCGGCCTATTGTTATCGGTATGGCGTGACCAAAAAGCCAGAGCACCGAGAACAGTGCCACGAAATTCTACGGGGATTGGTGAAAATGGAGAAGGTCACAGGAGTTCCGGGAGTTTTCGCACGGTCATTTAATAAAACTGACAAGCCATTGTGGCACGAAAGCCAACATTTCTTCACGATAGAATGGCATGAAAGCACATCAATGCCTGGGTATCGCTGGGAAGGCGACTTGAGCAGTGATAAATTTGTGGATATTTGCTACATGCTGAGTGTGTATTACGATATGGCAGCAGATGAAGAAGGTAAAAAAATTGCGGCTGGATTGATTGACCGATTTGTTGGACGTGTCGTCGATCATAATTTCAAACTTGTCGATGTGGACAATAAAATGACTTTATGGGGAAACTTTTGCCCGGACCTCCCGCATCAAGCACTGAACTCTTTGGAAATATTGGCCGCTTTAAAAACCGCTCATCGTATGACAGGTAAAGATCGATATCACGAAGCCTATCGTATGTTGATTGAGAAGCATCACTACGACGATGAGGCCATTATGGCCAAGGTGATATGGCCGGAGATGTGGAATGTCATATGGGATGACAAGCTGGCCTGTAAAAGTTTCTGGCAATTGTTTGGCCATGAAAAAGATCCCTCGCTCTTAAACAAATACACCATGTCGCTGAACCGGCATCAATATTCTTGGGCCAATAGCAAATATGAGCGTATCGGCGAAATTTGGTTCCCCATGGTGTATAGCGTACTGACTGGCGAGAACGTCGTCACCGAAAAAACGATTGAAGCCATCAAAAACATGCAGGAAATGGAACGACGAACTCGGAAATTTCCAGTCACCCAAGCCGATGGTTCGGTGAAGATGGTTGAGGCGCAGGACGAGAATAATGCTGCGCAATTGATTCGTAACTATTGGTTTGGCCGTTATTACGGCTTTATCGATGCTTCGTGGTAAGGAGATTTAATATGAAAACCATTGTATATACTTTGCTTGGGCTGTTCATTTCACTCAATGCTCTAGCCGAGCAGAAATCCGAAATCCCTTCACCGCATAAAGGCATGGTTTATGTCCCTGCAGGCGAGTTTATTATGGGCAGTGATGTGGGTGATGCGGATGAGTCGCCAAAGCACACAGCATCAACGGGCGAGTTTTTTATTGACGAATATGAAGTGAGCAATACCGAATTCAAAAAATTTGATCCAAATCACACTTATAGAAAAGATCGGGAGAATCACCCGGCTCTTGTCACATGGGATCAGGCAAATGCCTATGCAAAATCAATTGGCAAACGATTACCGACAGAAAAAGAATGGGAAAAAGCTGCACGCGGTACGGATGGAAGACTATTTCCTTGGGGCAATACTTACGATTTAACCTTCGTGCAATACAATCGTAGTCAAGGTATCGCACAAACGATTGCAAAACCCAAAAGCCCTTATGGTTGTTACGATATGGCCGGCGGCGCAATGGAATGGGTGCAGGATTGGTACAATCCCTATCCCGGTAACGATGTGCCAAGTGATAAGTATGGCAAAAAATTTAAAGTACTCAAAGGGGGTCAAGCCTTTAACGATGTTTCTCATATGCGCTGCGCGCACCGATTTTATTTACCCAAAGATGACCGAAATAATTACCTAACGGGCTTTCGCTGTGCAAAGGATGTGAAACGATAACCATGCTTCAGTGCCCGTTCACACTCACCCGCATTTCGTTGCGTGAAATTCGCTTGCCCTTGGTCGAGCCCTTTCGCGCATCACATGGCGTGGAACATGAACGGCGAATACTATTAACTGAGCTGGAGGATAGTGATGGGGTTTGTGCTTGGGGTGAATGCGTGGCCTTAAGTACTTCTGGGTATTTACCGGAGACGATTGATACAGCCTGGGAGCAGTTACGCCAAACTCTGGTTCCACTGATTCTAGGTAGAACATTTTCGGATCCTACAGAAGCAAATACTCTATTAAAATCTGCAACTGCTGAAAATCATATGGCACGAGCATCGATTGAGATGCCGTGTTGGACATTGGTCGCAGAAAAAACTGGTCGCTCTTTGGCTTCACTCATTGAAGCCACGCGCTCCGAGGTTGCTGCCGGTGTGGCAATCGGAATGCAAGATTCTATAAAAGACTTGGTTGATAAAGTAGGCCAAGCCATCGATGAAGGCTATGCACGCATTAAAATCAAGATAGAACCGGGCGCAGATATTGAATTACTAAGTGCGATTCGCAAAGCGTATGGAGACTCGGTTCCACTTATGGCCGATGCCAACGGCGCGTATCGCATAGGCGATATAGAGCTTTTGAAAACGTTGGATACATTTCGTTTAGAAATGATTGAACAGCCAATGCATGCTGCGGACCAAACATATTACCCTGAACTGCATCAATCTCTTGATACAGCCATCTGTTTGGATGAGTTTATTGGTGATCTAAGTGATGTTGAAGCAATGCATGCCGATTCGAGCGGGCGGATCATCAACCTAAAACCCGGCCGGGTGGGCGGATTTACAACGGCATTGGCCATGCATGATTTTTGCTTAGCCAATAAAATCCCGCTTTGGTGTGGGGGTATGCTGGAAAGCGGTATAGGCCGAGCGTATAATGTAGCATTGGCGGCGAAAGCAGGGTTTACCTTGCCTGGGGATCTTTCTCCAAGCCGCCGGTATTGGAAACAGGACATTGTATCGCCTGAGTGGGACATGAACAATCAGGGCATGGTAAACGTGCCGATGGATCGTCCCGGCTTGGGTGTAGAAATAGACATTGAGCGAATTGAAGCACTTACCGTGCGCAAAGAGGAAATCATATCATGAGAAACATTTCATCCATGGCATTAACATTACTTGTGGCCTTGGCCTTGCAGGGTTGCAACAACAATGACCTTGTCGAAGAAAACAAAGCGATGTCCAAAGAAGAAAAGTTGGAACGCATAGAAGAGATGTATGCGGAAATTCGCGAAGACCTCACCGAAATCGAGGATGTAACTCCGGCTGAAATCGCTGAGGCGTATAAAAATGATGAGATTATCATTGTGGATGTTCGTGACGCTGATGAACAAGCCATCTCTATGATTCCCGGCGCGCTAACCAAAGACGTCTTCGAACAAAAACGTAAAGACGGTACGTTGGAAGACAAGCCCGTCGTGATGCATTGCACCATCGGCTATCGAAGCGGAAAATATACTCAGTCAGTAAATGAACAGGGCATCGAGGCAAAAAACTTAAAAGGAAGCTTACTTCTGTGGACACATGAAGGCCTCCCCCTCGAAAAAGCCGACGGCACCCCTACCAAAGAAGTGCATGTCTACGGCGAAAAATGGAACTTAATTCCTGAAGGCTATGTAGGCGTTAAAAAGAAATAGCGTTCACATCGGAACTAAATTTTATTCACAGGTATACACCCTTTCAGTAAGCCTATTGAAAGGGTGTATATGTTTTTTAGCTATTGCCGACTTCTTCCATTATTCCTTTGCCCATTCGCATGGGTATTCTTTTCGCCTATGGCCATAGCCATCACCGGCGAAGAAGTACAAGCGCGGATCGATGCAGACCTCGCTCAAAGCAAGCCCATCACCATTCACGTGATCGTGGCTTTATGCGACAATAAAAATCAAGGCATTGTAAAAGTACCCGCCTTAATCGGAAACGGACAAGATCCACGAAACAATTTATATTGGGGCGCATTGTATGGAGTGAATACCCATCTGACGCGTAAGGGGGGGTGGAAAAAGGTTGAGGTCGAAAAGCCTGCAAACATGCACATTTTGGATCGGGCTGTATTCTACACATCGGTAAAACGAAACGGACAAGCAGTTCCTGTATACATCGTTGCAGATGCATGGGATGGCGCTCAAATAAAAGCCTCTCTTCAGCGCTTTTTGGAGTTTTCAGCTGGTCATATTGATGAACCTGTCACAACCTTTCACAACAACACATCCAAAGTACTTCAAGCCGGAAGTGCATCGCATCTGGTGGGTTTTATTGGGCACAATGGCTTAATGGATTTTGCCTTGGGAACACCTACGAAACGTCCAAATGCCCCAGCCCGAAGTGCTTTTATTCTTGCCTGCAAAAGTAAACCGTATTTCGAAGCTTCATTACAAAAAGCAGGTGCTCATCCACTCCTGTTGACTACAGGTTTTATGGCGCCTGAAGCCTACACTGTTGATTCAGCCATTCGAACATGGGCTTCAGCTAAGAATAGTGATTCCGTAAGAGAGGCCGCAGCGCAAGCCTATCACCAATACCAAAAATGTGGGATGAATGGAGCTCGGCGCTTGTTTTGGGGCGCGCCATAATCCATCTACACTACAGGCAACTCATACCCTTTGCGATACGTGCGCTTAATGAGCGCGTTGGCTTCATCATCGTTTTTAAACGCCCATGAGTCATTGTCCCAATCGAGGCTTCGGCCGATACGTCCCACAATGTTTCCCATGTTGCAGAGTGTACTGGAGAGGATGCCTTCTTCGATGGGTCCTTGCAGTAAACTTGGATCATTGGCGCGGGCAGCGGTGATAAAGTTTTGAATGTTTGCGCCGAAGTTGGCACCGTCACCAATTTTCACTGGTGCCTCCCCAATGAATTCATAGAAGCAACCTTTACGCCCTATGGTAACTTTTCCTTTGTCGCCATAGAACACCACACCGTTGTCATGACCTTCGAGTTTGTAGCCGGTCCACAATCGCATTTCATAAAGCAGGTGGCAATTGTCATATTCAAATACGATGGTTTGGGTGTCAGGTGTTTCATGATCATCTTGATACCACAATTGTGCAGCAGATCCGGTGATACGGTTGGGCAGGCCTACGCCCAGCCCCCAACGCGCTTGGTCCACTTGGTGAATTCCATCATTGACCATATCTCCGCCACCGTAGTCCCAGAACCAATGCCAGTTATAATGCCAACGATTTGGGGTGAAGGCGTGGTTGGGTGCAGGGCCTAGCCAACGGTCATAGTTTACGCCTTCAGGGATAGGGCGCTCTGGAGCTTTTCCTATGGGACCACGCTTTTGGTGGTTAATGGCTTTGGCCATTCGGATGGTGCCCATTTTGCCGGAGCGTATAAAAGCCATGGCATCTTGAATGCCTTTACTTCCACGCGAGTGAGTTCCGTGTTGTACACAAAGACCGGTTTTCTTGGTGGCCTCTCCAAGAACTTTGGCCTCATAAATATTATGCGAACACGGCTTTTCTACATAGACATGTTTACCCGCTTTGAGCGCATGAAGGGCTAACGGAGTATGCCAATGATCCGGGGTTGCGATACTGACTGCTTCAATACTGGGATCGTTAATGATATCCTCGAAATTATCCGTGGCTTTTACATTGGGGGATTTGGTGAGTTCACCCATAATTTTTGCTCGCCGCGTTGGATCGAGATCGCAGATAGCCACCAGTTCAGCATTTTCCATACTGTTATACACTCTGGCATGTCCACTACCTTGATTCCCGGTACCAATGACAGCAACGCGAAGAGGCTTTTCGGCAGCTTGCACTTGGGTCTGAGTGGATAAAGCAGAAACAGTTGCGGCAGTTGCCACGGATTTGGCGGAGGTGCTGATAAATTCTCTACGAGTTGGCTGAGTCATGAATCATTCCTGAATAGGTTAATTAAACGTATATGAAGCGTTTCAATACTACGGTCACACCACGCTAAATGTCAACGAGTCCACCGAAAGTCTTATTGAATATAGACTTAGCTCGAGGCGGGAGTGGGCGAAAAATGCGAAAAATTCAATAGATCACTTGATCTATCCCTGTTTTTGGACCATACTATAATTGGAACATTAAGGGGAGAAGCCTACATGGCACCAGAATTAGATGAGCATAGAGCCCGAATCGGCGAATTACTGCTCTCAGCAGATTTAATCACTGAGTTACAGTTGCGTAAAGCCTTGGAAATACAGAAGAACTCTGGGGCACGGATAATTAATGTATTAATGTCGATGGGCGCCCTCAATACAGATGAATTTTTAGAGTTTCTGTCAGGCCCAAACGCCTTTTCTGCCATCGATTTAGCACAATATGACATTGAGCAAGAGGTGGTAGATCTTATTGCGCCTGAATTTGCCCTGAAAAATGAAGTCATGCCCATTGAACTCAACGGGGAAGTACTAACGCTGGCGATGATGTGCCCGTTGGATGTCGGTACGATCGATTTATTGGAACTTGAATTGGGATTGGAAATACGCCCTTTCATTGCTTCGAGTGATGATATTGAATCGTGTTTCAATCGTTTCTATTCACAAGATCAAACTAAGCCTTCTCGTAAACAATTAGAAGGGAGTCTAAAACTTACCACAGCAGCAACAATGTTGCGACATCTAGACTCATTGCCGGCCTTACCCGATACAGTTCATAAAGTACGTGAGATGCTTCTGAGTGAATCAGGCTCAGCTGCTGAAGTCGGTGAAGTGGTGGAACGCGATCCGGCCATTGCCGCCAAAGTTTTAAAGGTAGCGAATTCCGCAGCCTATGGATTTTCGCAACAAGTCGATAGTGTCCAACTAGCCGTTTCCTTGCTCGGTCTAACAGAAACCTATTCGGTGGTCATCACCTCTGCCGTAGTGGATGCTTTTAAATCTGATTCAGGAGTGAGCTACGAACAATTTTGGCGCGAATCTATGGTATGCGCCACCATCGCCAAAGCTTTTGCGAAGGAACTGCGTGTAACCAATACAGGATTGTTCTCTGCAGCCTTATTGCATGATTTGGGTCGATTGGCCTTGGCCCATATAGTGCCGGAGTATTACGGAAAAATAGACCCTGAATTAAAAGGGCCTATGTTGGTGAAATCCGAAGAAATGTTACTGGGCATCAGCCACAATGAGGCTGGGCATCAATTGGCAGAGCATTGGGATTTCCCTGAGATATTGCAGGAATGTATTCGCTTCCACCATGCGCCAACACTTGCGCGTGAATCAAATCGATCGGTAGTGGCATTGGTTGAAATTGCCGATACCTTATCGCGCATCTCGCCCGATGATCATGCTGAGGGACGTTTGGATTTAGCCGATTGCGGACAGGGCATGTCCATTCTTAATTTGAGTGAGGAGCAGGTATTATCCATTTACAGTCAGGTATCTCTTTCGGATACTGACTTACCCCTTTTATAATCGCGCACTAACCCCGAAAGCAGGAGGACGACCATGCGTCGTGTTATACGTGTCACGAAAGTTTTAGCTTGTGTTTTAATCGCGTGTTTAAGTCAACAAGTACATGCTCAAAGCCCCGTTCCTTGGCCCGAATTTCGCGGCCCCTACCAAAATGGTCACGCTCCAGATAAATCGAATATTCCAACAGTATGGTCTGAAACCCAAAACGTCAAATGGAAAACGCCTATTGCCCACAAAGGATGGTCCTCTCCGGTTATCGAAAGCGATACACTTTGGATCACCGGAGCCGATGAAGACGGTACAGATTATTATGTAATGGGCGTTAACGCGCAGACGGGAAAAATCGTCTACAACGAACATTTTTTTCACAGCGATTCACCGGAAGAATTGGGTAATACCGTTAACGGATATGCTTCACCCACTTCAGCCATTCGTGACGGACGATTGTTTGTACACTTCGGCAGCTACGGCACAGCGTGTATTGATACTAAAACGAAAAAAATCCTTTGGAAACGCGAAAACTTAGAGTGTCGCCATTATCGTGGTCCGGGCTCATCTGTGATTCTGTATGAAGACTTACTCATTCTTACTTTTGACGGTGTGGATCAACAATACACCATTGCGCTCAACGTCGATACCGGGGATACCGTATGGCGTACTGATCGCACAACAAAATGGGATGATTTGGATGATAACGGAAAACCCAAGCGCGACGGGGATTTACGTAAAGCGTTTTCCACGCCAGTCATTACTGAGGTAAATGATCAGCCTTTGTTACTTAGTGTAGGTGGCTGCTCTATCTTTGGCTACGAACCCAAGACGGGTAAAGAACTTTGGTCGATGGCGACGCCAGGATTCACCCCATCTATACGTCCTGTACTCCATAAAGGTCTGGCATATGTGGCGCTAGGGTATGGTACGCAAGAAAGTCGATCCATCAAACTAGATGGCAAAGGCGCCATTGGCGATGACTATGTTGCCTGGAAGTTTTCCGAAAAATCCCAGAAACCCGACACTGCTTCTCCGGTAATAGTGGATGGACTTTTGTATGTGTTGACCGATCGCGGAATCGTGAGTTGTCTGGATGCAGAAACTGGCGAAGTCGTTTGGAGTGAACGCATCGGAGGCAACTACATGGCCTCAACCTTATATGCAAATGGCCACATTTATTGCTATAGTAAGCAAGGTAAAACTACCGTACTGAAAGCGGGACGCACCTTTGAGGTGGCGTCCGTGAATGAATTGGAAGAAGGCTTCATGGCCTCACCTGCGGTCTTTGGAAACGCATTATTTTTGCGGACTCCTGGCTTTTTATACCGCATAGAAGAATAAGGAACTTTCTTGGTGCGCACGATATTAACGCGAATAGAATATGCTTGCTTTGCAGTATCCATTATCACATTAATTTTCACATGGTTTTTAGTGGGTGATACAGATATCATTTCCGAGCCCCCGCCTTGGGTGACGACCGTATTGATGGCTTCGGCCTGTCTCTTTGCCGTAACCGGAGCTATATTACATTGGGCTGGATTGCCCATGCAGGAAGTTGTTAAAAAAGAAAAGAAAAAATAGATCATCAAAAATTTGGGAGAATCCTGATGGGTACAGGAATGAGTTTGGGTAAATGGGCTACATCGTGTTTGTTCGCTCTTACAGCATCACTTCTTTTGTTTTCGCAAACAACCATTGCGATGAAGATATTTCGGGTAGAGTCGTGTATGAAAATGGGAACCCCGTATCCTTAACCGAAGTATTTATTGCTACTGCCAATAATACCGTTTACTTCAATAATGGGGTTGTAAAAGGTGATGGACCGAGACTAAATACTAATGTCAAAGGTGAATTCACATTTTCGGCTCAAGTTGAACCCTACAAATTGTTCATTGCCAACAGTAACGGCGTGGCTCTAGTGTCCCAGAAAGAGTTTGAGGCCAACAATACGATCACTCTCACACCCTGGGGGCGTATTGAGGGAACCTATACTATTGGAAGTGAGTTGGCGAACAATCAACCGGTGAGTATTTCTGCGCTTGGCTATTTTGGAAACTGGATTAATGGTCATTACAATACAGATACAGATAATCAAGGCCATTTTATTTTTGAACGAGTAGTCCCTACAAATGTAGACATCTACCGTGGAAGTATTCAGAGTAAATATCGTACCCATTACGTAAGACGTGGCACAGTAGAGGTTACTCTCGGCAAGACCTCTACCTTCAACCTTGGCGGTATGGGCCGTCCTGTAATTGGCCGATTTGAAATACCTGATGTAGTTGAGGCTATCGATGTCGGACGACACTCGATCACATCTAAAGCACCTGACCGAAATTATCCAGACGATTTCGAAACAATGACATCAACTGAAAAGAGCAAATGGCATGCGGACTGGTGGAAGTCGGATGTCGGCAAGGCGCACAGTAAGGCCCGTCGATCCTACATACTTACAGTGGAGTCGGATGGGCGATTTCGAGCCGAAGACGTACCGGCGGGTGAGTATACCCTAGAAGCCTACATCAATAATCCGGTAAAAGGCGACCCCGGTGAATGGGGTGATTTGATTGGTCGTGTCTCCATGGAGATTGTCGTTCCTCCTATGGATGGCGGACGTAGTGATGAACCACTGGATATCGGATTAGTGAGCGTTGAAGTTCAGACTATATTGTCGAAAGGTTCTCCAGTCCCTGAAATCGTCGGTAAAACATTAGATGGAAAAGCCTTTAAACTTTCGGATTACAAAGGCAAATATGTATTAATTGATTTTTGGATGCAAGACCGATACCGTGACAAAGCTAACACCAATGAACGCAAGGAACTATATTCTCGCGTAGCCAACGCGAAAAATATTGTGTGCTTTGGCATGAACCTGGGCAAAAATCATACGCTATCAGATTTAAATCTGGCACAACAGGACAATTATTACTGGACCCAGATTGCTTTGAGTAAAGAGCAGATTGCCACCATTCACAAAACCTTTGCCCTAGAATTTTCCAGCGGTCTGATTCTCATTGACCCCAAAGGTAATTTGGTAATTAAGTCCCACAGCAATAAAGTTTGGGGAACCGTGGGCAGAACTCTTCTCTAACCACAACAAGTCCTTTTGCTTCGCTATCGCCAACAGGTGTGCTATACTTTTTCTTCAGCTGGTTATGATTGCTTGAAGAAAAGGAAACACTATGCGAAATCTTATTTACATCGGCCTTGCAGTTGTCTTGGGACTGATATACTCTAATACCACTTTAGCAGAGTCTTCCAAGTCTCGCCCCAATATTATCTTCATCATGGCCGATGATTTAGGCTATGGTGACTTGAGTTGCTACGGACAAAGCAATTTCACTACCCCACACATCGATTCTCTTGCCAATGAGGGCATGCGTTTCACTCAATTTTATTCCGGCAGTACCGTATGCGCCCCTACCCGCAGCACTATCATGACAGGTCAGCACACAGGCCACACGCGTGTTCGCGGAAACGGTCGTAAATTTGGCGAAGAACATATTGGATTAAAACCTGAAGACGTGACCATTGCCGAAGTATTAAAGGAGGCTGGTTATGCAACAGGCATTGTGGGTAAATGGGGACTGGGTGCGGAAGGAACTAACGCGGTTCCCACCAAAAAAGGGTTTGATTTTTTCTACGGTTTTTTGGATCAGCACAACGCACACTTCTTTTACCCGCCTTATCTCTGGAAAAATGAGACCAAGGATATGTTCCCTGAAAATGACCGCTTGGGCATGACAGGCACCTTCGCACACGATCGCATGACAGAGGAAGCATTGGGGTTTGTAGAACGCAATGCGGAGAACCCATTTTTCTTATACTTAGCTTATACCATTCCGCATGCAGAGATGGTAGCTCCAAAAGATTCAATGGATCAATACGCTGGAAAGTTCGGGGAGGAAAAGCCATACAAACGCAGAAGTGAACGCGATTATGGCGACCAAGCTCAGCCGCGTGCAGCTTTTGCAGCGATGGTCACCCGATTGGACCGTGACATCGGTTCGCTGATGACGCGCCTCAAAGAATTGGGCATCGATGACAACACCATCGTCATGTTTACCAGTGACAACGGCCCCCACGCTGAAGGCGGGCATGATTATCGTTTCTTCGATAGTAATGGTCCGTTAAAAGGATTGAAGCGTGATCTTTATGAAGGCGGCATTCGTGTACCGATGATTGTGCGTTGGCCCGGTAAGGTGAACGCAGGCAAAAATAGTGATCACATCGGTGCACACTGGGATTTCTTTGCAACCTGCTTGGATTTAGCGGACACCAAAACTGAGGCTGAGCATGATGGTATTTCGTTCCTCCCAGAATTAACCGGCAAACGCCAAAAAGCGCACGACTATTTATATTGGGAGTTTTTCGAACGTGGTGGACGCCAAGCGGTGCGCATGGGCAATTGGAAGGGTATTCGCTATAACGTTAACAAAGACCCCAACAGCCCACTCAAACTGTATGATCTTAGTGGGGATATAGGTGAAGTGACGGATGTATCTGATCAATATCCCAAAATTGTGGAACAAATTGATCAACATTTAGTCAATGCGCGCACGGAATCCAAATGGTTTAAATTCAACCATGAGAAGCCTAAGAAAAAATAAACTTAGAGCTTAGAGATGTCGCAGATTTGGCCTAAGGCTTGACGGGTGGCGATACTGTCACTGGATTTGGTCAGCAAGATGTCATTTTCATAAGTGGAAATGGCAAAGAGCGACACCCCTGCATCGGCCAAGGTCCCGGTCAGCTTTGCTACCAAACCAATTTCTGTAAACGAAACGGGTTCAGCTAAGCATAATGCCAACCATCCACCGTCGGCATCCACATCTTCAGGAACATATTGTTCCTGGCATACTATGGATAGTTCGTTTTGCGTACGGGTAATATTGGTAAAACCGTCTACATCCAAAACCCACATGGGGATTGGTGCGTTGGCCGGTAATTGGACTACGGCGAATTGGCCGGGGATCCATTCGAGTTGTAGAGTTTCGTTATTCATAATGCGTTCAACTTTCTATTCTTGAGCGGAAACGTTCTGGGTTTCCGGTTTAGTGTGTTACCGATGTTTTCGCCGTCTTGCTCAGTAATGCAACAATGTGATTCATAAGATGATCGGCAAGCGAGCGTTTTGGTAACACGGGATGTTCTTCGATTGTTCCATCTCGAAATAGGAATCGGGCGTCTGTAGTTTCGGCACCAAAACCTGAATTGGATGTGCCTACTTTATTGGCCACGATTAAATCGAGATTTTTCTTGTTCAATTTTTCTTCTGCATGTGCAATGAGATCATTGGTCTCTGCAGCAAAGCCTATGACGAGTTGCTCAGGGCGTTTTTGAGCCCCTACTGTACCGATAATATCGGGATTTTCACATAGCTCAATGCTTAAACTTTGTGTACTACGTTTGTGTTTCTGCGTTGCTGGTTGGGCCACGCGATAGTCGGCCACAGCAGCAGCACCAATCACAACGTCCGCTTCGTCCATATGCACCATTACTGCATTGGACATTTCCTGAGCCGTTTCAACTTGTATCACTTTGGCCTTTGCAGGGGGAGCCACATCGGCGGGACCAGTAATGACAGTAACCTCTGCCCCGCGCGCAAGGGCTTCTTGAGCGATAGCGAATCCCATTTTCCCAGAAGAGCGATTACCGATGTATCGAACAGGATCAATTGGTTCATGGTTCGCACCTGTAGTCAGGAGAATATGCTTGCCTTTTAAGTCGTCGCTGCGACCTAAAATTGACCATACCGCATCCACAATTTCTTCAGGTTCCACCATTCGGCCGGGACCGTCGGTCTTACAAGCCAACAATCCAGCAGCGGGCCCTATGAATTGACAGCCACGTTGCATGAGCAGGTCGATATTTTTTTGCACGGCTGTGTGTGTGTACATATTGGTGTTCATCGCCGGTGCAAACAGAATAGGCGCTTGGGTGGCCAATAAAGCCGTGGTCAGCCAGTCATCGGCGATGCCGTTGGCCGCTTTGCCCACTATATTCGCTGTGGCAGGTGCAACCAGAAAGAGGTCGGCACTTTTTGCCAATGCAATGTGGTCAATGTTCGCATTTTGCTCCGACTCAACCATATCGGAAATCACTCGATTGCCCGTGAGACCTTCAAAAGTGGCCGGGCCGACGAGTTGCTTCGCCGAGTGAGTCATCACAGGGGTTACCTTCACGCCTGCCTTGGTTAAGGTTGAAGCGATCTCGCAGGCTTTATACGCTGCGATGGATCCTGTGACGCCCAGTACGACGTGTTTAGCCGATGTCGTATTCATCAGCCTCTTGATCGCCCGTGGAGTACCAGACTTTTCCGTCCAATACTTCTTCCAGAGCGACAATGGTCGATTTGCGTTCTTTGGTTTTCACCAAAGGGCGGCTCTCGGGTTTGTTCAGTTGGTTTGCACGGCGTGCCGCAATGTTCACCAAGCGATACAGGCTGTCCATTTGTTCGTCTTCGTGGACAAAGTCTTCTAAAGAAATATGTTTCATTCGTTCTTTCTCCTGGTTGCTTCCAGTTTTCGTCAAGATTGACGAAGGGTATTTAAAATATTGTTCACTTCACTGACTGCTTCGTCAAGTGAATCGTTAACCACTACAAAATCATACTCGCTGCGCGCTTCCATCTCGTCACGTGCGTTGCGCAAACGCATTTGGAGTTGAGCCTCATCCAAGTCTCCGCGACTGCGCAGTCGTTCTTCTAAAACGTTTAAAGATGGGGGCATGATAAACAAGGTCTTCACTTCTGCATGTTGCGCTTTCACACTACGCATGCCTTGTACATCCAATTCCATCACAACGTCGTGGCCCGTTTTCACGTGCTTATCTATTTCATCCTTGAGTGTGCCGTAAAAGTTTCCATGAACTTCGGCCCACTCATAAAACTTATCGTCTGCAATCCATTCTTTGAATTGCTCCGGACTTGCAAAAAAATAATGCGTTCCGTCTTTTTCATTTCCTCGCGGTTGACGAGTCGTCACTGATACCGAGTGTACAACACGCTTATCCTCAGCCATTATACGCCCGAGTATCGTGCCTTTTCCGCCTCCCGAAGGGGCCGAGACCACCAGAATCGTTCCGTCTGTTGTCATTCGCGTCCTGCCGTTATTCTATGTTCTGCACTTGCTCGCGGAACTTTTCCAACTCAGATTTCATGGTCAACACATGACGCACAACATCGGTATCGCGTACTTTAGAACCCAGTGTATTCATTTCGCGCTGAAATTCCTGCGTCAGGAAATTCAACTTGCGGCCACAGGGTTCATCCGCGTCCATCAATTCTTGTGCATGTTCCATGTGGCTCTTCAAGCGTACTACTTCTTCTGTAACATCGCCTTTGTCTGAAAACACCGCAACTTCCAGGGCTATGCGCTCTTCAGTGATGGCCGATTCTTCGGTCAGTTCGGCAATGCGATCGCGCATTTTTTGCGCATACACTTCGTTGAGTTCCGGCAAGCGTTCTTCGATTGCTTGCAACGTTTCACCGATAATGTTGATGCGTAAACGCAAATCGTCATAGAGCTTTTGCCCTTCGGCATCGCGCATGATATTCAAATTTTCCAAGGCCTCGGTTAATAGCCTTAGCAACATGGCTTTGGCTTCTTCCTGATCCTCTTCTTCATCTTGTTGCTGAAATACACCAGGCAATTGCGCCAAGGTATTTAATTCTAAACTCTTTTCATCGCCGGTAATCTGCGCTAATTCACGCGCGGCATCCACATATTGCTGTGCGACCATTGTGTCTAACACCAATGGCTTTTCACCAGAACCCAAGCGCTTTCGGTTTATACTCACATTGAGTTTCCCGCGACTCAGGAAATCTTTAATTCCTTCGCGCAAAGCGGGTTCCGCGGAGGACCATTCATAGGGCACCCGCAATGAAGCATCCAAATACCGATGATTGACGGTACTTAACTCCGCTGAAACCATAGAGTTGCGATAATCACACGCAGCCTTTCCAAATCCAGTCATACTGCGTATCAATTAACACTCCTCCTTCTTCAGCTTATGCGACTGGGTATTATAGTATATTCCTGTAATCTGCGCAAGTTTTTGCCCTGTAAAGACTTGGGCGGAAAATTCAGGGGCAATTGAATAAGATGACCTATGGTAGAGTATTATTAATAAGTTAAAAATTTATTAAATGAGGAGTGTTTATGGATATCATTAGTAAGAAAATCAAGCCAATTTGTCCCCATTGTGAGGAAAAATTGGACAATATAATCTTAGTTAATCACGGTTTTTTTAGCGCCAAAGTCGTGTATTGTTGCCCAGAGTGCCATAAAATAGTTGGTGTTGGGGTTAGTAGTTAATAAACAAATGCACTAATTATCCAGTTTGCTACTGAACATAGACTCAGTGTATGATTGGGGCTTGTATTGGTCCATCAACCTGAGAAGTAGTGCCTTATGCCCCCTAAAAAGCCGAAAACCACTGCCCATGACACGATTACCATCAAGGGCGCGCGGGAACACAATCTAAAAAATATCAACATTTCCATTCCACGCGATAAATTGGTGGTAATTACGGGTTTGAGTGGATCGGGGAAGTCGAGCTTGGCTTTCGATACGCTTTATGCGGAGGGTCAGCGCCGCTATGTGGAAAGCCTTTCGGCTTATGCGCGTCAGTTCTTGGATCAAATGGACAAACCGGATGTGGATTACATTGAGGGATTGAGTCCAGCGATCTCCATTGAACAGAAAACGACTCACCGCAATCCGCGTTCGACTGTAGGCACAGTCACCGAAATTTACGATTACCTGCGCTTGTTGTTCGCGCGCGTGGGTACGCCGCATTGTTATAAGTGCGGACAAGTCATCCAGTCCCAAACCCCCGAGTCCATCGCAGACGGCATTCAATCGATGCCGGAGAAAACGCGTATTCAGATCCTTGCGCCGATAATTCGTCAACGCAAGGGAACATATCAAAAAGTATTTGAAGATATTAAGAACCAAGGCTTCCCGCGTGTTCGTGTGAATGGCGAAATTTACAACGTGGAAGATGAGATTAAACTGGCACGCTATAAAAAACACGATATCGATGTTGTTGTCGATCGTTTAGTGGTGAAACCGGGCATGGGTACTCGTTTAACAGATTCCGTAGAAACGGCTCTGCGTTTGGGAAAAGGAATCCTGCGCATTTGGAGTGAATCACCGGATAAGAACGTTAGTGAAGTTTTACAGAGTGAAGCGCATGCTTGTGTGGATTGCGGAATCAGCTATGAAGAACTCGCCCCGCGCATGTTTTCATTTAATAGCCCCCATGGAGCGTGTCCCGACTGCACAGGGCTGGGTACCACGATGGAAATCGATCCTGAATTGGTGGTTCCGGATGAAACTCTAAGCTTCGATGAAAATGCCATTCGTCCGTGGACGATGAATCGCATGTTGGATGGGTGGTATAAGAGTGCTTTGAAATCAGTATGCAAACATTACTGCATGAGTTGGCACACGCCGTGGTGCGAATTGCCTGAATCATTTCAAGAAGTTGTACTCTATGGATCGGGTGAAGAAGAAATTCAGTTCGCCTACAAAAGCAAAAAGCGCAAAAATAAATACGAAGTAATGAAACCGTTCGAAGGGGTTATTCCTAATTTGGAGCGCCGCTTTAAAGAGACATCCTCATCGTCACAACGCGACAAGATTAGTCAGTTTATGGCAACTCGCCCCTGCAAATCCTGCGACGGTGCACGCTTACGCCCTGAATCCCGCGCGGTGATGTTGAATGATAAAAATATTCTGGATCTCACCCGCATGTCGATTGGGGAAGCCAATGATTTCCTAGGTGGGATGAAGTTGACCAAACAACAAAAAGTTATCGCTGAACGGGTACTTAAAGAAGTGAATGAGCGCCTTGGCTTTTTGGTGAGTGTGGGCCTTGAA
Organism: uncultured bacterium; assembly: GCA_938082445.1. Taxonomy (GTDB): domain Bacteria; phylum Hydrogenedentota; class Hydrogenedentia; order Hydrogenedentales; genus DTSJ01. Next base: position 3,984 of record CALLLL010000034.1, on the reverse strand, counting down.
TATCTCACATTGGAGCGTCAGGCCGGGACTTTATCCGGAGGTGAATCGCAACGTATTCGCTTAGCCACTCAGATCGGTTCGGGTCTGGTGGGTGTACTCTACATCCTCGATGAACCCAGTATTGGCTTGCATCAACGCGACAATGATCGCCTCATCGCTACCCTAAAACGCTTGCGTGATTTGGGCAATACTGTGATCGTGGTCGAGCACGATGAAGACACCATTCGTACTGCAGATTATGTGTTGGATATTGGACCGGGCGCTGGAGTACATGGCGGAGAGATTGTTGCTCACGGCACACCAAAGCAGATAGAACGTAACAAGAAATCGATGACGGGTAAATATTTATCCGGTGCCTTTGAAATTCATATGCCCGAAGAGCTTCGAAAGAAGAATGGTAAATCGATTGTTATTCGCGGAGCACAACAGAATAATCTGCGTAACATAGATGTGGATATTCCTTTGGGAATGCTTGTGTGCGTGACTGGTGTGTCGGGCTCTGGAAAATCGACTTTAATTAACAGCACTCTTTATCCGGCTGCCATGCGAGCATTGCATGGGTCTGTGCGGATTAAACCGGGTAAGCATAAATCAATTGATGGCCTGGAACATATTGATAAAATTATCGATATTGATCAGTCACCCATCGGGCGTACACCACGTTCGAATCCAGCAACGTACACTGGGCTCTTTAGTCCCATCCGTGAAATTTTTGCAAAAACTAAAGAAGCCCGTGCACGTGGGTATAAACCCGGACGATTTAGTTTCAATGTAAAAGGTGGACGTTGTGAAGCCTGTGAAGGGAATGGGTTGATCACAATTGAAATGCATTTCTTGCCGGATGTATATGTACCGTGCGAGGTGTGTGACGGAGCGCGATATAACCGCGATAGCTTAGAGATTCGCTATAAGGGAAAAAATATATCCGAGGTCTTGGATATGACGATTGAAGATGGTTGTACCTTCTTCCGCAATATCCCTACGGTCTACCAGAAACTTGTCGTGTTGAATGATGTGGGCTTAGGCTACATTAAATTGGGTCAACCAGCGACGACCTTATCCGGTGGTGAAGCCCAACGCGTAAAACTAGCGACTGAGCTTTCGAAGCGTCAAACGGGCCGAACTCTGTATATTTTAGATGAACCTACTACAGGCCTACACGCAGTGGATGTAGATAAGTTGTTACAAGTCTTGCATCGTTTAGCGGATGGCGGAAATTCTGTAATTGTGATTGAGCATAACTTGGATGTCATTAAAACTGCGGACTGGATCATCGATTTGGGTCCAGAGGGTGGCGATAAAGGCGGTATGATCATCGCCGAAGGACCACCAGCCACAATTGCAAAGAAAAAGAAATCGTACACCGGTAAATATTTGAAGCCCAAAGTGTAATAGCATTGCAATCGAGACCGTTTCATGCTATTTTCCACTTATGGCTTTTGACTATGACTATATCGTAATTGGATCCGGTTTTGGGGGATCGGTGTCGGCTTTACGGTTGGCCGAGAAGGGGTATTCAGTCGCGGTACTGGAAATGGGGAAACGTTTCGAAGCCGATGACTACGCCAAGAATACTTGGGAATTGCGTAAGTATTTTTGGAAGCCTTCGTTGCTGCTGCATGGAATCTTTCAAATTACACGACTGAAAGATGTGCAGGTGTTTCATGGCGCTGGGGTAGGTGGTGGTAGTTTGGTGTATGCGAATACGTTATTGAAACCGCCCACAGAGGCTTTTCAAGATCCCCGTTGGCCTGATGATGGGGATTGGGAACAAAAGCTATCACCGTATTATGATTTAGCCAAATTTATGCTGGGAGCGACTGAAGCTCGGCATGTATATCCTTCGGATGAAGCCTTGCGCGAGATAGTTGATGTGGATATGGGCCGTGGAGATACATTTAGGAAGCACACCGTGGGTGTGTATTTTGGGGAAAGCGGCAAGTCGCAAGCGGATCCGTTTTTTGGGGGTGAAGGACCGGAGCGTACTGGGTGTATTGAGTGCGGACAATGTATGATTGGGTGCCGATACAACGCGAAGAATACTTTAGACAAAAATTATTTGTACTTGGCTGAGCAGCGTGGTGTGGAAATCATACCGGAAACACGTGTGACAGATATTCGACCTTTGGATGATGGCGGGTATGAAATAGTTACAGAACAATCCACCAAACTATTTAATAAACCTCGACGCACATTTAGATCGAACGGCGTAGTCGTGTCGGCGAGTGTGTTGGGAACTGTAAAACTTTTATCTGAATGTAAAGCGAATGGAAGTTTACCCAAGCTCTCGGATCGTTTAGGAGATTATGTACGCACGAATAATGAGGCCATCTTGGGCGTTACAGCGCGGGGGAAAGATGTGGATTATGGGGCAGGAATTGCCATCACATCCGGAGCGCATCCCGATGATAATACCCATGTAGAAATGGTGCGCTACGGAAGTGGCGCGGACTCACTGATGCTTCTAACCACTTTAATGACAGGCGATGGTAAACCTTGGCCACGTTGGCTTCGTTTGCTGGGGAATATTATCCGGCAACCATTGGTCTATCTACGATCGTGGATGTTATGGGGTACTTCCCGACGCAAAAGTATCGTCTTGGTAATGCAACCCGTCAGCAGTTTTATGAAGCTACGATTAAAAAACACTTTATGGGGACGAAAAATAGATAGTGAGATGATAGCGGGGCAAGAAGTGCCTAAATACCTTCCGATGGCTCACGAGATTACTCAACGGCTAGCGGATAAAATGCAGGGTGACCCGCATAGTGCTTTAGAAGATGTTTTAGGCAATCGCAGTAGTACGGCGCATATTTTAGGCGGGGCCACAATGGGACGTTCACCAGAAGAGGGCGTGTGCGACCATCAAGGGCGTGTCTTTGGTTATGAGAATTTTTATGTAGCGGATGGCAGTATTGTGCCGGCGAATTTGGGGGTGAATCCATCACTGACGATTACGGCTTTGTCTGAGTTTGTAATGGCGCAGGTGCCGGAAAAACAGGGGCACTCGGTGGTGCCAGCTCCTCGACCCTCCTTGTCTGAGTGAGTGATAAACGCCATTTATTGAGTTCTTTGAGCTTCGCAAATTTTACTGCTGGACTCTTTTTTGCCAAGTCATTGGTTTCACCTGGATCTTCAATCAAATCGTATAACTGGTAGGTTTTACCGAGGTCTTTCGTGATGAGTTTGTATCGATTATCCACCAATGAAAATTGCTGGTTATGCGCAAAGCCAATTGGACGAGAACGTCTTTTCGTTTCACCGTTTAAGACCGGAAAAAGACTTTCCCCATCATCGATACGGTAACTATCCAGATTGACTAGACTGATGGCATCCATGATGGTTGGATAATAATCGGAGGTACTGGCGGGCATGTCGATTACTTGGGGGTTGGGATATTGTGCGGGCCATTCGAGTAGGCCTGGGACACGGACGCCGCCTTCGTGCAGACTACGTTTACGTCCACGGAATGGGCCTGCGGAACCGTTGGTGGGCAGATCGTTTTTGCCTTCGGGGCCGTTGTCGCTGGTGAACCAGAGCATGGTGTTGTCGGCGATTCCGAGGGTGCGCAGTTCTTTGCGGAGTCTTCCCATTTGTTCATCGAGTGCGGTGATGCAGCCGAAATAGTGCTGGGCTTCTTCGGGATGCTCGGCTTAGAGTGCGCGGTGTTTGGGTCCGGCGACTACGGGGAGATGTGGGGCATGAAACCAGATGACGGTGAAGAAAGGTTTCTTGTCTTGGGCGGCTTCGCGAATGAAGGGGATGGCGCGATCCATGACGATGCGGGAGGCATCGCCTTCAAGGTTGTCGGTAATTCGCTTGCCTGTTTCGTCCCAGAAGTAGGTGGTCTTAACCCCTTAACCGAGTCCAGTATCTGGTATTGTAATAGATCAGGAATTGGGCTGTGAAAGGAGGGCGTTATGCCTAGGAAACGATTTACTTCAGAACAAATCATTGGGAAATTGCGTGAGGCGGAGGTAGCTC
>CALLLL010000033.1 GCA_938082445.1 uncultured bacterium | reverse complement strand
GACTTGTTCGTAACCAACACGAAATATTTGGCTCGGGGGATTAAAGAAGGTTCTGCCAACTCTATCCTTGTAAAAGTGAACCAAATTGGTACAATGACAGAAACATTGGATGCTATTTCTATGGCGCAACGCAACAACTTCACAACGGTGATTTCCCACCGTAGTGGTGAAACCGAAGACAGCTTTATCGCTGACTTGGCTGTAGCGACAAACGCTGGTCAAATTAAAACCGGTTCCGCATCACGTAGTGATCGCATTGCAAAATACAATCAGCTTCTGCGTATTGAAGAGGAATTGGGCGACCAAGCTGTATTTCCTGGCTTGGACGCATTTGTAAATATTTCGCTCTAGTTTCTAAGGGGGACATATGGCCGCTAAATCGAACGGATGGTATTGGTTTTCGTTACTCGCTCTTGTAGCGGGCTTAGCACTGTATGCTTCCGAGCGTGATTTACCTGGTCTGTATGAAGACCATACTGAAAGAACTATAAAACTCCAGGCGTTGGAAGATGATGCCCAACGCCTGGAGCGTAAAAAAGTTTCGCTGGAACATAAAATTATGGGCCTGGATACCGATAAGGTAATACAGGAGTCAGCGGTTCGTAAGACAACGGGTCATGTGCGTGACGGTGAAACCATTTACCGTATACCCTTACCCGATGAGAATAATTAGCCAATAGGGGCTTTATAGGAGTTGCAATCAAGGGCTGCACCGCGCTTGCAACACGCATTACTCTGACACATAAACTTGCATTACATACACCTGATGAAGCTGTACAGTTGCTGGGCCGAAACGGCTCTTACCGTAAACTGATTCAGAAATCATTACCGGTACGCATCGTTGATCGAGGCACCAATGTCGTGGTCATGGGCGATTCAGATGAAGCCGCACGCGTTACCGCCATGCTTGAAGAACTCCTGATTGCCATCCGCAAAGGCCATGCCCCAACACGTGAAGACGTGATCTATGCCCTAGACGATACCAAGCGTCCGGGTTCAAAAGATCTCGGTGCTGTTTTGGGCGATACACCGGCTGTATTGCGTCGAGACATCGCCATTAAACCGCGCACCCGTGGGCAAAAAGATTTTATGGATGCCGTGCGCACACACGAGATTGTCATCGTCATTGGACCTGCAGGAACCGGGAAAACTTTCCTCGCAATGGCTGCAGCCGTTTCCGCATTACTCAATCGTGACGTCAAGCGACTCGTCCTCACTCGTCCCGCTGTAGAAGCCGGTGAAAACCTTGGCTTTTTACCCGGTGATTTAAAAGAAAAAGTCGATCCCTATTTAATCCCCTTATACGATGCTTTACATGCCATGGTGGATGAGGAAAAGGCACAACGTATTATGGATCGCGACCAAGTAGAAGTCGCGCCACTGGCCTACATGCGCGGTCGCACACTAGCGCATTGTTTTGCCATTCTTGATGAAGCACAAAACACAACGCCAGAACAGATGAAAATGTTTTTGACCCGAATGGGTGAAGGTTCACGCGCCATCATCACGGGCGATATCACTCAAATTGATTTACCCAAAGGGGTTTCCTCTGGTTTGGCAGAAGCCGAAAAAGTATTAAAAGACACCGAAGGCATCGCAACAGTTTATCTAGACAAAGAAGACATCGTGCGTCATCGCTTGGTACAAAATATTGTCGATGCCTATGAATCTTATGAAAACGATGACCAACAGCGCTCGCGCATTACTCGAAATCAATAGGTGGAGCGAATAAATGTTTAACTTCCTTAAAAACCGCTCAAAATCTACTTCTAATTTCGCTATGGCAAGCAATGAATCCCCTTCATTGGTTCATAGCAAGCAACGCCTCCAACGCGTATTTATTATAGCCATGTTCGTATTGCTTGTAGCCAGCATAACGGACATGCCTTCCTTTTCCAAGAAAAGCGAAGCCTATGATATTGATCAAGAAGTAGCAGCCAAGCAAGATATTATTACCCAGTTTTCATTTGATACCGAAAATATGGTCGCGACTCATGAAGCCAAGGAAAACGCGGCGCTACGTGTACCCAACACATGGCGTATAGATACCCAGCGAGTGAATGATCAGCTCAATAACCTTGAACGCGGAATCACTTTGCTTTCCGAACGCACCTCTACTATTGAGGAAGCTGTTCGACAAGCCTTGCTCGCATCCACATCCGATCAAACCGTTGAAACAATTGTGGATTTAACTGTACGCAAACTAGTCACCGATTGGAAAAAAGATTCTCTTGCAAAAGGGTTTCCTGAAGTAGATGATTTGGTTGTGTGGCTTTCACCCGACTTAGCCACTTTACCAACTCGTGAATATGAACCCGATGATGAAACAAACCCCAAATCGAAGTTATCAGTCCTTCAATTAATCGAAGCCGACGATCGCACCATCGAATTTAGCAATCTACTTCCTTTAACAGAAATGTCTACCACCAGCCTGGAATACATTTTAACAGCCGGTGTAAAACAAAAAGATCGCCCCTTAATTCAGAACCATGAGCTTGCTTCCACTACGCTCATCATCGAGCGCAGTATCAAAATGCGTGACTTGACACCCTACCAAGAAATTGAAGCCGAACAAGTCCCAGATGCACAGGTTGCTACTGAATTATTGCAAGCACACATAGTCAATCTATCAAAAGAATTGCCCAGCAAATATGAAAAGACTTTTACCAACTGGGACAAACTTGCCATTGCCGCTTACCAAATGGCTAAAACCAGCATCACTGACACCCTTACCCTAGATGATGTTCGTACGGCTGCTGCACGTGAAGCTGCTCGCCAAAAAGAACCGGCCATTATGGAAACCATTCCAGCAGGCGTTTCTATACAAGACGCCAACAAAGTATGGACTGAACAATCGCGGCTCAATGTTAAAACGTATTGGAGTAAACTCGACGCAGCTTCCGATCAACCCGGGAGTCTTTTCGGGCCCACCATGGCCAACATGGTTTTTGTCAGCTTATTGCTCATGGCCCTACAACGTGCTGTAGCTGTACTGGAGCCCAAACGTATCCACGCATTCAAGTCCATGAATGTCATGCTGTTTATCATCGCAGGCACTGTCATGATGGGCCGTGTAATTTTAGTTTTTGATGCTTCAGGGTTCTTAGTCCCCATGACTGCCAGCGCAGTTCTACTCACGATTTTAACCAATGCTCGCTTGGCCTCCATTGCAAGCCTATTGATCGCTGCAATGTTGTCCATCCAGTATGGACAAGACTGGCGCTTATTCATGATTGTAGCAGCCATGAGTATTACCGCCATCATCAGCATTTACCGCGTACGTAAACGTCA